>DATNNK010000096.1:0-3033 GCA_035601875.1 Casimicrobiaceae bacterium
GTCACGGAGCTCCTCGGCGACGACGCGATCATTTCGTCGGACTTCGGCGGCAATCCGCCTTACGAAAAGATGAAGGAGGTCGCGCGCATCTGCTTCAAACACTGGCTCAGGCAGGCCAATGTGCTGTTCATCATCGGAGGCAAATCCAACAACACCGACATCTTCGAGACGTTTCGCGCGATGGCGGACGCGCTGCGCGAGTACTTCAGCGAGCGAGGTCCGACGCCGGTGTTCGTCGTGATCGGCCGCGGCGGCCCGAACCTGGTTCGCGGCATGAGCGTCATGCGCGACACCATGGAGGCGTTGGGGGTCCCCTACCGCATCTTTGGATTTGATTCCGACATGAGCGAAGTGGTCGGCTACGCGCGCAAGGTCAACGAGTGGATGAAGTCGGGTGGGCGCGAGCAACTCGCGTCCAAGCTCAAGATCGTGCAGCCGGCGCGCACGAGCTGAGTACCCAGGGAGATCGACGTGTACAGGCAAGGCGTGGGTGATTTCAAGTATTACGTGGGCATCAGCTCGCTCGCGCAGATCGCGACGCGCCAGGACCGCGTCTGCGTGCTCAACATCCTCGGCGGCGAGTCGAGCGAGGTGACGCCGGTCGGACACGAGTATTCGGGCGGCAACGTCGTGTTCGGAACTTCTCCAGGCCGGGGCGGCCAGGTGCTCGAGACCAAAATCGGCAACGTCCCCGTTTACAACAATGTTCGCGAAGGGCTCCTCGATGGCCATCGCTTCAATTGCGGGGTGATCTATCTGCCGCCTTCGGCCGCACGCGACGGCGTTGCCGAGCTGATACGGGTCAATCCGGAGCTGAAGAAGATTTTTATCGTCACCGAAAAGCTTTCGGTGCACGACTCGCGCGAGATCCGCGCGATGGGACAGCAGAACGGCATCGACATATTCGGCGGCAACAGTCTCGGGGTGGCCGACGCATGGAGCAAGGTGCGCATCGGTGGGGCGCTGGGTGGCGACGCGCCCGCCGAGGCACTGAAAAAAGGCTCGATCGCCGTCTTTTCCAACTCGGGCAATTTCACCACCACCATCGCGACCTACCTGCGCATGGCCGGCTGGGGAACCACGACGCTGATCTCCAGCGGAAAGGACGTCTACATTCACTACGCCGCACCCGAGTTCGCGTTCGCCCTTGCCAACGACGCACGCACCAAAGCCGCGGTGCTCTATGTCGAGCCGGGCGGCTACTACGAGCTCGACGCCGAGTTCACCAAGCCGGTCGTCGCGTGCGTGGTCGGGCGCTGGAAGGCGAAGCTCACGCGCGCCGTCGGGCACGCGGGAGCGATGGCGGGCGGCAACGATGACGCCGTCGGCAAAGAACATTGGTTCATGGACAAGTTTGGCGTCGACGGCATCTACACGCCGCAAAAGCCGATCTTCTCCGCCAAGGGCGCCTTGGTGACTAACATTGCGCATATTCCTATGGCATTAACCGAGGTCATGCGCGAAAACGCCACGCGACCCGACTTTGCGACCGAAGGCAGCCTGGCGCTCAAGCCGTGGTTTGGCGCAAACCAAGCGCTCGCGCTCCCCAAGGAACTCGATATTCCCGTCGTCGAGGCGACTCGACCCTATAACGAGCAAATCTACGCGTTGGCGAAGCAGATTGGCGCCGTACTGCCCCGGCAGTCGATGAAGGACTGTTCCGGTGCCTCGCAAATGGACGCCAAGACCCAGATCACCAGCCTGCATGGCGTGTCGATGCTCGATGCGGCGCAAAACCCGGTCGAAGCGAACATCAACCTCGCACTGCTGCACGAACTCGGCGGCGAGAACGACATGAAGCTGATCAACGTCGCGATCGGCGCGGAGCTCAACTTGCACGGCAGCGCAGCGCTCGCCGCAGCGCAGGCCTCGCGCGACGCAGGCAACGCGCCAAATAGCGTGCTTGCAGCCGCAGCCAGCATTATCGGACCCAAGCGAGCCGAGCTTGCGCGACGAGCCGCTGCGGTGCTTATCGATCTGTTTGCAGCGGCGGGAGCCAAGAGCGCGCTCGACGAGAGTTTCGACATCGGTTCAATCGCCGCAGACAAGACGACGCGCGGGCTCTTCGTTACAGCGGAGCGCGACCCAAAGGCCGAAGCGATACTGGCCGGTTTACAGGCTCGCGGAGCGAAATCGGTATTCGTTCAATACCTGAAAAGCCTCGATGGACAGCCGAGCGCCGATGCGATGCTGGGCGCAATCGCCGCGACGCTCGCGTGGGGGCCGTTGATGCGCAAGCGCATCTCCAGGCTGACTGCCGAGGCCGTACCATGGTGGATCAGGCTGTTCGGCACCTTGATCGGCGCATCGGTGAGCGCCGATCGTCATGAACCGGGACGTTTTTGCGGTATCTCCAATGAAGAAATCCTCGGCAAGCGGTCGCTGACCGAAATCGCCTACGTGGCGCTGTTCGGGCTCGAACCGGATGCTGCCAACCTTTTCGCATTTCAGACCCTCGTCGGATTGCTGCTTACCAACGGTCCGGGCGCGATCTCCGCACAGGGAGCGAAGGGCGCGGTGTCCGCGGACGGTCCCGAGACGCCGGAGCGGGTGCAGCTCAACAAGGCGCTGGTGGGTTTCCTGACGCATTCCGGATTCGCCCATGGTGGGAATGGCTACGAGGGTATCGCGTTTCTACTCGCCCAGTTTCGCGGCGCGGAACTCAAGGATCCCACCGATCCGCAGCACGGCATCGATCTGAAGGCACTGGCGATGCGCTACGTCGAGGAGTACGCGCGGTACAAGTCGACAAAGAAGACCGCGGGCAGCCTCGATATCCAGAAGATTCCAGGCGTCAATCATCCGGTGTTCAAGGATAGGCCGGTGAACGTCGATCCGCGCGAAGTCTACGTGCGTGAGCTCTTTGCCAAGCGTGGTGAATACAACGTGTTCCACCAGTACTATCACGCGCTGGTTCAGGCTCTGTTCGATGCGGGTGTTTCGCGCAACGTTTACTGCGTCAACATCGATGCGGTCATCGCGGCTCTACTGTTGAAAATGCTTTGGCAGCCCTACCGAAGCGGAGCGTTTCCG
>DATNNK010000097.1:0-3276 GCA_035601875.1 Casimicrobiaceae bacterium
GGCCTCGACCGCGTCGACCAGCGAGGGATGGCAATGAGTACGCAGTCGCTGACCCAGGTCGGCTGCTCCGTCGCCGTTCACGTCCCTCGGTCTCTGCACAAAATGAACGGCGTGCAGGCCGTCGCAATAGGCGAAGCTACGCGCGTCGTAAAGCGCCGCCTCGTCGGTGACGAGCACGATCTCGAAATCGCGTCGCAATTCGCGTAAGAGACCGTCGATGCGGCGCGCGCCGCCATGTCGGGGTGGAAAAACGCAGAACGGCGTGACAAACAATACGCGCGGCCGCGGTGTGGTGGCGCTCGCTCCCGCAGCGGCGCGGGAAGCGCCGTTCAGCTTATAGCTGTACGAGGGGGTCAGTTCGGTAACCCGCCCGTGTGGCTCCAGCAAGGGCGGGGGCGACGCGGGTCTTTGCGCGCGCCTCGCGCGCCAACGATGCCGCAGCACGCCTGCTGCCAACAGTAGGCGCGCCAGACCCCGTTGGGACTCATAGGACAGTTCACAGACCCGTCCCATGAGCCAATCGGCGCCGTGTTCCGTGATCGCGTTTCTTGCGTCGAACAGAATGCGGTTCCGCTCGGCGATGCGTGCGATTTCTGGTGCCGCGTAAAAGCGCGACGAAGTGGCCCGGTGCTGGTGCCAGGCGTGTGATCCCGGGCAGAACAGCACGCTCAATCCATCCTGTTGCGCCCGGTACCCCCATTCCACATCTTCCCAGTAAAACGGGTCGTAGCATCGGCTGTCGCGCGCATATTCACGCAACGGAGCCGTTCGAAACAGCCCCGCACCTCCACTCGCGCACAAATGGCTGCGGACGTTATCCTTTGCGCCGGGGTCCGCGTGGAATACCTGAACCCCGGCCGCGTTGACATACCAATCCGTAAATCCCGTTTCCTCGCGCCGGCCGGACGCGCTCTGCTGGTGGATTTGACATGCAATCGCAAAGACGTCCGCGGAGCGTAATGCGCAGACCTCGCGCAGCGCCGACCGGTCGAGGGTCATGTCGTTGTTCATCAGGAACGTCCAGTCATACCGAACGCGCTGAAGCCCTTTGTGAATGGCCGCACTGAATCCCAGCGGGCGGCGATGGTGCACCCATTCAAGCAACGGGTATTTGGCGACGACTTCATCGTAGACATTGCGCGCCGCGCCGTTGGCGACGACCACGACCTGGCAAGGCTCGTCAACCGCATCCAGCGCGTCGTGCAGCGAAGCCAGGGCCTTGAGCAAGAGCTCTGGCGAATCGCGCTCCGGGATGATGATCGAAAGACCCGCGCGCCACGGCGGAAGCGCGAGTCGAGCGGTGCGCGTTCGCATTGCGCCACCGACCCGGTCGGCAATCGAGAGGGAGAGGAAGAGCGGCATCAGGCGCAGCCGCTGGCGTACTCCAGCGCCCCACGCAAACTGTTTCTGGTCTTGAACCGAGCTCATGGCAGGTTCGACCGAGGAGAAGTCTTGGAACAGATCGGCAACTTCAAACCAGGCAGAGCCGCAGGTCGGCCCAGCGAGCGTCGCTCGGACCGCATTCGGCGGCGAAGAGCGCCTGCTCCGCGAACATCGCGGTCCAGACATTGTATTGGCGTGGCGTCGCGTCGGGCGAAAACGGGATCCCTAGGCTGGGGTCGATGTAGTGCACAAGCATCCGTGCCATTTCATCCACATGCTCAATTGGCAACTCAGTTGACAACTTAGTTGACAATTCAGGCAGCAAGAATGCCGCCACACGAATCGCTTGCGCAACGATGTCCAGCCGCACGCGCCCGGTGCCTCCGAGCAACTCGGGCATGTGCCCCAGTTGCGCGCAGCGTTCGAGCAAGTCGCGCAGCTGTCGGACTATGTGCGGCATGGCGGCAACGGCGGCCGGATGCTCGGGCAGGCTCAACGCTCCCTCGATAGCGTAGAGCAATGCATGTGTCTCGCTGTGCGATTGAGCCGACATAGACTCGAGCGCGGCCTCGAACGTTGCATCTGCCGCCTCCGCGAGCGCTCCCGGCAGCGAGGAAAATTGCGCCGCCGCGATTAGCAAGCCGCCGGCAGCCTTGGACAAGAATGGACCGCGACGCGTTGACCACCGTTCCGGGAGCGCGGCATCGACGCGGGTTGCCACACATGCGTCGAACATGCCGTCGTCTGCGACCAGCCTCCAAAGAAGTTCGGAGACCCGCGCGACCAGCCTCGGGTCGGTTTCGATGAGCCCCAACCGAGTCGCACTCGCGAGCCCGCGCAGCACCATCGCCAGATCGAAAAAAAACAGCGCAGCGTTGCGCCAGTCCTGCCCCGTAGGTTCGAGGTAGATGCGGGTCTCCGGTGTTTCCGCGCCAAACGCCCACGACAAAAGCCAGCGTTGCGCGGCGGCAGCGCGTCGACGCGTTTCGTCGTTTACACCATGACACGCTGCATGCCACGCCAGCCACTGCAAATAGTATCCGCTGATCTCCGGGTAGACGTAGGACGCCCGTCCTTCGTAATCGACCCAACCCGCCGCGGCCCCGGCGTGGGTGCCAGATGTGATTTGAGCGCGGTCTCCCAGCAGCCACGAGGTCAATGCGTCGCGCGAATGCCCGGCAGCGCTGGCGATTTGCGATGGCGTCGCGTACCGCTGAGGCGCCGCTATGGCGAGATGCGCGCTCATGCGTGTGCGTGCTGCAATAACGTCTGCTCGACTACGTGCACGATCTTGTCCGCGGCGTTGCCGTCTCCGAAGGGTGCACGCTCATCGATAGGCACCGGCCGCATGGCTGGCGCTGCCAGCTTTTCGAGCGCCGCCTCAACGATTGCTCTGCTATCCGCGCGAACGAGCTTCACCCAACCGGTCTCGATCCCCTCTGGCCGCTCGGTGTTGGAGCGTGGAACGAGCAAGTGCGTGCCGAGGTGCGGCGCTTCCTCCTGGACTCCGCCCGAATCGCTGATGATCAACGCCGCGGCGGCGGCTTTGAAAACGAAGTCGCGATAGCTCATCGGCGCGACGAGATCGAATGCCGGATGCACCTCGAGACGTCGGCCTATGGTTGCCGAAACGCGCGGGTTGGGATGGACGGGGAAGAGCACGCGCAGGTCCGGCCGGGCGATGGTGAGCGCGATCAAAGCGTCGCAGACAATGCCAGCGTTGCGGTCATAGTTCTCGCGCCGATGCAGCGTCACCAGGACTGTGTCGCGAGCTCGCCCAGACCGCTCCGTGAGTGGCATTTCGGCCAGCAGCATCCGCAAGCTGTCGATACCGGTGTTGCCCACCTGATGAATTGATCCAGCGTCAACTTCCTCCGCGAGCAGGTTGCGAGT
>DATNNK010000098.1:0-2097 GCA_035601875.1 Casimicrobiaceae bacterium
GATGGAGCTGAGTCGCCTGTGGCAAATTGACTCGCTTGCTGGTCGCGATTTACCGCAACAAGAAGCGGTTGCCGGCTACGGCCTTGCCGGCGTTCGATGAACGAGGTCCACTCAAACCCAACTTTGACACCATTGTTCTTAAGCGTCTGCGTTTTCAATAAGTTACGACAGCGCGCCGGGTTGTTAGCACCACAGGGTGGGGGCGCGCTTGCACTGGTTCAGGTGGTTGACGCGACGGCCTCGGCCTCCCGGATGTTGGGCGGCAGCGCGACGCCGACGGCCCGGAAGGCCAATCCGACATCGCCCGTCACCGGTGTGCGCAGGATGAAGCGCTTGCCCTCCTGCTCGGTTTCGATTTCCTGGAGGCGGTCGAGATCCATGAGCAAGGCGCCCCACTCGGATTTCAATCGCGCCGCGGCGAGATGGTCTTCCAACCGCTTGCGCAGGACGAGCGCCAGGAACGAGCAAAAGACGTGGCCGCGGATCGCGGCGTCCTTTTGATGATAGATCGGCCTGGTGTCGAGAATGGATTTTGTCGTTCTGAAGATGTCCTCCACCTTGAGCAACTCGCGATATCGCAGCATGGCGGCGAGCGGGCTCAGGGTAGTGTTGGTGCGCAGCACATAGAGGCCGTCATATCGGGCGTCATCCGCCACCCGCTTGTCGTCGATCTCGAAGTGCTTTTCGTCCGGGGTCTTGAGATAGCGTCGATAGGCGCTGTTGCCGACCAGCGCCTTGTCGCCGCCGCGCAGGCTTACGCGCAGGCTGCGCAGCACGGCCGCCCGCACCTCGGCATCGCGCCTGGCTTCGGTGAGATTGCGGCACACCACATAGCGGCGCTCGTCGACCCACACCTCCTTGGCCTCGAGCTCGGTGTCGGGACGCCTGGGCCGGGGAATGACGAGCGGAATGCTCGGCTTGGGGTCCTTCAGGACGACGTCGTAGACTTCCTTGGACGAGCGCTCGCGCACGCCCAGAATATATTCGAGCCCGCGCTCCTCAAGCCCCGCGATGGTCTCGGCGCTGATCATTCCACGGTCCGCCACCACGCAGACCCGGCCGATCGCAAAGCGTTGCCGCAGCCGATCGATCACCGGGATCAGCGTCGTCACGTCGGTGGTGTTGCCGGGCCACATCTCCGAGCATACCGGCCGGCCGTCCTGATCCATGATGATGCCGACGATCATCTGCTTGAGGTGCGGCCGGTAGTCCTTGCTGTGGCCGTTCTGGCCGAGCGTCTCGCCGCCCCGGCCCTCGAAGTACAGCGACGTGGTGTCCATGAACGCAACCGACAGGTCGCTGAACAAGTCGCGCCGGCGGGCAAACAGGCGCTCCTCGATGAGGTCCTTGACGCAGCGCGGCACCAGCGTCCGCCAGGCCTGTTCGGACGCCTCCAATTCCTCGCCGAGCCAGATCATCGCCCGATAGAGATGATGCAACTCCAGGTCATCGATGCCGTCGACACGGTAATCGTTGCGCCAATACTCGCAAGCGCGATCGGAGCCCGACACCATGAGGCGGTGCAGCACGGTCAGGAACACCGCGCGCTCGACCGCGAACTCGAACCGGCGCCCGACCAGCAGTTCCTCCACCACGGCGCCACAGCCGCTGTCGCGCCACAACCGTTCGAACAGCAACGGGGCGCCGATGCGCCGGCACCTCACGTCCGGCACGCCGCCGCCCGCGATCAACGACAGGATCATCGAACGCCGCGACAGCCGCGCGGCCGAGCGCGCGAGGCGATCGAGATCGCCGCGCGCCTCCACCATCTCCTTGCGTCCGAGATTGCGCACGATGCGCTGTTTGGTCTTGCCGTTGTGCCGAACGGTTTCGACCAGATACAGATAGCTGTAGGCGCCGATTCGCTTCTCGCGGACGAACATCCGCTTAGCATCCGCGGATGATCGAACGAGTCAACATAAAAGCGGACAACATAGATATAATTTAGCATCACGGACTTTTCAAAAAATCCGAACGCAAAAATAAAACTACGTCAAATCAATGCGTTGCGTAGACCGCGGGAGCCGGCCAAGGGAGGAAGTGTTGAAGTCGGGTCAAGGGAGACGAATGGCGCGGCGATCCTGACTTGTGCGCTGC
>DATNNK010000099.1:0-3762 GCA_035601875.1 Casimicrobiaceae bacterium
CTTGATGTCCGAATGGTTGCCTGTCGCGGGCGCGGTCCGACTCGGGGTCTCCTGGGAGCCAGCGCGGCCATCACCTCGCTCCGGGCGACGGTCGCCAGCGTCAGCCAGGGGATGCCGCGAAGGCAGCCTGTAGGGCGCAACGGAATTGGGAGAACGTTCGAACAATTTTATGAGTAAGTGGCAGTGGCAACGCAGTTCCTGAAAAGTACTGCGGCCTTCGCGCGGGCCACAATCAGTGCAAGTCTGAATTCGTTGTAGGATGCCGTCTGGCGGCTGGCAGCGAGGGCAAACCCATGCTCGAGCACGAATTGTTGTTGCGTCCCCTGGCGGCGCTGCTGGCCGGCGCGCTCGTTGGCCTCGAGCGATCCTATCGTGGCCGGGCGGCGGGATTGCGAACTTACGCGCTTGTATGCATGGGCTCGGCGCTGCTCATCGCTTTAGCAGAAGAGTTGTCGCGGGGCCCGGCGGGCGGCCTGGGTGATTCGACAAGGGTTATTCAGGGGATCGTCACCGGCATCGGATTCCTCGGGGCGGGCGTGATCGTCAAGGAAGGATTCTCTGTCCGCGGTCTGACGACCGCCGCCTCCGTCTGGGTCATCTCCGCAGTCGGCGTGGTTATTGGCGCAGGTTTCTACGTCCTTGGCGCCATTGCTACCGCGCTAACCCTGGCTTTGCTTTCGATACTTCGCGCCGTGGAGGATCGGCTTCCTTCTCAATCCTTCGTCCATTGTCACCTCTCTTTCCGTCGCGACCAACTCGGCGACGAGGTTTGGCTGCGCAAGCTCGTTGCCGAGCACGGTTTTTCCATCACCGACCTTTCCTATAGGCTTGACAGCAGGACCGAATCGTTCGAATACAAATTTGTCATGTGGTCCGCCGATCCCCATTCATGCGGCAATCTCGCCCAGACACTTCTCGGGCTGCCGAACGTAACCGACTTCAAGATTTCTCCCAGCCGCGATTAAGCGATACAAAGGGCGCTCCTCCGTCGTTGGCTGCCTCGTCAATGAAAATCGCGCGACCGCGTCGTCAGCTTGCCGAGCAGCGCGCTCTGGTCGCGCAATCGTCCCGCAATCAGATGCACGACCTCGCCGGCGCGCTCCAGTGTGCCATAGACGGTGAGCAGGTTGGAGCGCAACAGCTCCTTGCGCTGACGCTCAGCCAAGTCCCGCCAGACGATGACGTTGACCATGCCGGTCTCGTCTTCGAGCGTGACGAAAGTGACACCGCTTGCCGTGCCCGGACGCTGCCGACCGGTGACCAGCCCGGTCACGCGCGCGATGCGGCCATGCGGCAGCTCGCGCAACTCGGCCGCCGTCAGCATGTGCTGGCGTTGCAGGCGTTCGCGCAGCAGCGCGAGCGGATGGCGTCCCAGCGTGAGACCCAGGCTTGCGTAATCGGCGACGATGTCCTCGCCTTCGCTTGGCGCGGTGAGCGTCGGCGGCAGTTCGTCGATGGCTGAATCCGCCAGCAGCGGCGACATGCGCTCGACCCCGCTGACGTCCCACAGCGCATTGCGGCGATGGCCGCTCAAGTTGGCCAACGCACCGGCTGCAGCCAGCGCCTTCATATCATGACGGTTGAGCTCGGCGCGGCGCGCCAGGTCGTCAACATCCGCAAACGCATGCGTTCCACGCGCGGCGATGACTTTCTTGCCGGTGACTTCCGACAATCCCTTGACCATGCAAAGGCCGAGACGAAGCGCGGGCGGCGATGGCGAGGATTGCGCCCTGTATTCCTCCGCGTATTCCAGCGTGCATTCCCATTCGCTCACGCAAACATCGGCGGCGAGGATCGTCCCCTCGTGACGGCGCAGATCCTGGGTGAGCTGCGACGGTGAATAAAAGCCCATGGGTTGCGAGTTGAGGAGCGCGCAGGTAAATGCGGCCGGCTCGTAGCATTTGAGCCACGACGACACATAGACCAGCAGCGCGAAGCTCGCCGCGTGCGATTCCGGAAAGCCGTATTCGCCGAAACCGAGGATCTGCTTATAGATCTGCCGCGCGAATTGCTCCTCGTAGCCGCGCTCGCGCATGCCGTCGACGAGCCTCTTCTCGAAGTGCTCCAGGCCGCCCTTGCGCTTCCACGCCGCCATCGATCGCCGCAACCGATCGGATTCTCCCGGGGTGAAGCCCGCCGCCACCACCGCGAGCTGCATCACCTGCTCCTGGAAAATCGCCACGCCCTTGGTGCGCTCCAGCACGCCCTTCACCGCCTCGCTCGGATAGGTGACCGGCTCCAGCCCCTGCCGCCGGCGTAGATACGGATGCACCATGCCGCCCTGGATCGGCCCGGGACGGACGATCGCAACCTCGATCACCAGATCGTAATAATTCTTCGGCTTGAGCCGCGGCAGCATCGCCATCTGCGCCCGCGACTCGATCTGGAACACGCCGACGGTGTCGCCGTGGCCGATCATCTCGTACACGACGGGATCCTCCGCCGGCACGTCGGTCATCGCGAAAGTTTGCCCACGGCGCACCGAGATGAGCTCCAGCGCGCGGCGGATCGCGCTCAGCATGCCCAGCGCCAGCACGTCGACCTTGAGCAGCCCAAGCGCGTCGAGATCGTCCTTGTCCCACTCGATCACCGTTCGCTCGGGCATGGCCGCGTTCTCGACCGGCACCAGCTCCGACAAGGGCCCGCGTGAAATCACGAAGCCGCCGGTGTGCTGCGACAAGTGGCGCGGAAATCCAAGCACCGTGCCGACCAGATGGAACAAATGCCGCATCACCGGTGATTGCGGATCGAAGCCGGATTCCTTCACCCGCTGCGAGATCACCTGCCCGCCGTCCCACCACGCCATCGACTTCGCCAGCCGGTCCACCTGCGCCAGATCGAGCCCCAGTGCTTTGCCCACGTCGCGCAGCGCCGAACGCGGTCGGTAGCAGATGACGGTCGCGGTCAGCGCCGCCCGGTCGCGGCTGTACTTTTCGTAGATGTATTGGATCACTTCCTCGCGCCGCTGATGCTCGAAGTCGACGTCAATGTCGGGCGGCTCGTTGCGCTCGCGCGAAATGAAGCGCTCGAACAGCATTTCCATGCGCGAGGGATCGACCGCGGTGATGCCGAGGCAATAGCAGACGACCGAATTGGCGGCGGAGCCTCGGCCCTGGCAGAGAATGCCCTTGCTGCGCGCGAATTTGACGATGTCGTACACGGTGAGGAAGAAAGGCTCGTAGCGTGCCTCGGCAATGATTGCCAATTCATGCTCGATCAATTTGCGAACCTTGGCGCGCTTGTCCTCCGGCGTGGTCTCGGGGGCTAAGCGCCGGGCGAAGCCTTCTTCGGTCAGGCGCCGGAGATAACTGGTCGTGGTCTCGCCGGCCGGCACGATCTCCTCGGGATATTCGTAGCGCAGCGTGTCGAGCGAAAAGCGACAGCGTCGGGCGATAGCCAGCGTTTCGGCGAGCCATGCGGCGGGATAGACACGGCGCAGCGTCTCGAGCGGGCGCAAGTGACGCTCGCCATTCGGATGCAGCGCATAACCGGCTTCGGCGACGGAGGTCTTGAGCCGGATCGCGGTCAGCGTGTCCTGCAGCGCGCGGCGCTCGCGCTCGTGCATGTGCACGTCGCCCGCGGCGGCGATGGGCAGTCCGATCGATGCGGCGATGGCGATCAACTTTTCGCAGCGCGCCACGTCGTCGGCCTCGAGCAGGCGCTCGGCCGCGATCCACAAGCTGCCGCGAAAGCGCGTCGCCAGCCAGCGTGCCTGGTCCGCGTCGGGTTCGTGGCCGGGTAGCCACAACGCGAGGCAGCCAT
>DATNNK010000100.1:0-13974 GCA_035601875.1 Casimicrobiaceae bacterium
GAACAGCAGCATCAGGAACCGCTTGCCGGGAAACTCGCGTCTTGCAAGCGTGTACGCTGCCGGCACGCCGATGAGCAGCGCCAGCGCGACCACCGCAAACACGACCTCCACCGTCACCCAGAGCACGGAGTCGAGCTGGAATTCCTTCCAGGCCGCGACATACCAGGCGGTGGTCCAGCCTTCCGGCAGCCAGGTTCCGAGCCAGCGTTTGGCAAACGAGCTGGTGGCGACCGCGGCAATCATGAACGCGATGTTGACCACGAACAGCGTCATCAGGCCAAGCAGGAGTCCGCGCCATGCGCGGTCGAACCAGGCCGAGGCCGCGTTTCGGTTCATCCGCGGCTAGCCTTTGCCGCCGGAAACCGGGCCGCGGTAAAACAGATTACGCAGCCCCAGCACCGCGGCAACGATGATCAGCTGCACGAAGCCCATGATCATGGCGATCGCCGAGGCGAGCGAATAATCGTATTGCTCGAACGCGGCCTCGTACGCCGCAATGGATATCACCCGCGTCGGTCCCGCCGGCGAGCCCAGCAGCACCGCGGACGGGAACACCGAGAACGCCTGCACGAAAGCGAGGCAAAAGCACATCGCCAGTCCCGGCGCCAGCAGCGGCAGATAAATGTGCCGGAATTGCGATTTGGGATCGGCTCCCAGTGTCGACGCTGCGCGCGCAAGCACGGGATCGATGCCGGTGATGTACGAAAGGATCAGCAGGAACGCAAAAGGAAACCCCGAGATCACCAGCGAAATGAGAACGCCCCAGTAGTTGTGGGTGAGGCGTATCGATCCTTCGTACAGGTGAAAAAATTGCAGGAATTGCGCCAGCCATCCCTTGGGCCCGAAATAGGTCAACATACCTTCGGCGATGAGCACCGTCCCCAGCGTAATGGGGACCACCAGGATGGTCGTAATCCAGCGCTGATAGCGTGACTTGACGCGCATCTTGTAGGCGATGGGCATGGCAAAGCCGACATTGATGATCGTCGCCGGCAGCGCGAGCTTGAGCGTCGTCCAGATCGTCGGCCACAGATTATCGGTGGTGAAGAAATGCGAATAGTTGGCAAGCCAACCGCCTTCCTTGGGATTGAACGAATCTACCAGCCCGTTGAGGAATGGGTAGACGAAAACGAGCAACATGAATGCCGCGGCAGGCACCACCAGAAGCAGTGCCGGGTCGAACTTCGCGCGAGGCATCGTTGCGGTCGGCGCGGGCGCTGCGGTCGCGGCTGTCATTGCAGGACAGTTGATTCGACGGGATAGACGAGCGCCCGCTCGACGGGAACGTGAACCCGAACCGCGTCGCCCAGCTGGGTGGTGATCGGTCCGCGCACATGCAACAGCGTGCCCGACGGCGTCACCACATCGAGCAGCGAGTCGCGGCCACAGTACTCGACGTTTTCCACTTTCGCGGAAATGGTGTTGAGGCCGGCGGGACCCTCGCCGACGTAGATCTCTTCCGGGCGGATGGCAACCGCCGCCCGCGAGCCATTGAGCGGCTGCTTGCGCACGCCCACCAGGCCCATGTCGGAGCCTTCGAGAAAGACGCGCTCGCCTTCCTCGCGCTCGACGGCCAGCTCGAGTACGTTGCGATAGCCCATGAAGCGCGCGACGTGCAGATTCGCCGGCTGCGAATAGACTTCCGGCGGCGCGCCGATCTGCTGCACGATTCCGTCTTTCATCACCACGATCCGATCGGCGAGCGACAGGGCTTCATCCTGGTCGTGCGTCACGTAGATCGTCGCGCGGCCCAGCTCACGGTGGATGCGCCGTATTTCGGCACGGGTCTCGATACGGAGCTTGGCGTCCAGGTTCGATAAAGGCTCGTCCATCAGGATCAGCGGCGGCTCGATCACGATGGCGCGCGCGATCGCGACCCGCTGCTGCTGGCCGCCGGAAAGCTGGCCGGGCAGTTTGTGCTCCTGACCGGTGAGCTGAACGAGCTTGAGCGCGTGCGCCACCCGCGGCGCGATCTCGGCGGCGCGCACGCCGCGCATGCGCAATCCGAAGCCTATGTTCTTGGCCACCGTCATATGCGGAAAGAGAGCGTAATTCTGAAAGACCATGCCGAAGCCGCGCTTTTCCGGCGGCAAGGTGTCGATGCGCTGCTCATCGAGCCAGATGCTTCCGCCCGAAAGCTGCATCAAGCCGGCGATGCAGTTGAGCGCTGTCGACTTGCCGCAGCCGGACGGGCCCAGCAGGCAGATGAACTCGCCACGCTTGACCGTCAGCGTCAGCTCGTTCAGGGCGGCGAAGGCGTGGCCGCCGGCTCCCGCGAACCTGCGCGTGACGCGATCGAGCTTGAGATCGCTGAAATCGTGCTTCATGGAGTCTTCATCGCCGGCGTTCTACTTCAGATACCTTTGCCGTCATTCCCGCGGAGGCGGGAATCCATTCCTTCGGGTCTTGCTCTTGGACAGCCGCGTCATTTCGTTTTCTGCGCGCCGACCTCGCTGTCCCATTTGCGGAAGGCCTCGACCACCGCCTTGGCTTCCAGCGTGGGAACGTGCGGATATTGCGCCAGCCATCCTTCGTACTCGGGACGGCCGAATTCCCGGATTGCGTCCTGGCTTTCTTTCGGCGCCATCGACAGCGGAACGTTCTTCACCGAGGGTCCGGGATAGAAATATCCCTTGTCGTAAGTCAATGCCTGCGCTTCGGGCTTGAGCAGGTACGCCATCAGGTCCAGCACGACCGCCAGCTTTTCGGGCGGCACGCCCTTGGGAATCGCCATGTAGTGGGCGTCGTTAACCCAGGTCATGTTCTTGAACGGCGTCACCTTGAAGTTTTTGGGAACGATGCCGAGAATGCGCGGATTCAAATCCCATCCGGTCATGGTGACGGTCATGTCGCGGGAGCCCTCGCCCAGCTCCTTCATGATCGCCGCGGTGCCGGTGGTGTAATACTCGATGCAGCTGTCGAGCTCTTTCAGGAACGCCCAGGTCTTGTCCCAGCCCTTGGCCGGGTCGCGCGGATCCTTGTCGCCAAGCAGATACGGCAAGCCCATCAAAAAGGTAAAGCCCGGCCCCGAGTTGGCCGGCCGCGCATAACCGAAGCGATTGGGGTTGGCTTTGCACCACGCCAGCAATTCGGCCGGCGTCGTCGGCGGCTGCTTGACCTTGTCGGGGTTGTATTCGAGGAGCGGCCCCGCGGGCATGAACGTGACCACCAGCGCTTCGCCCTGCGCCAGATCCTGCATCTTCTTCGCCGCTGGCAAATAATTGTCCATCACGTTGGGAAACTTCGCCGAGTGATCCGGAAGTAGCTTCACCCAGAGTCCTTGGTCGATGCCCGCGGATAAAGCGACCACTCCGGTGAGCACCAGATCGATATCGCTGCGCCCGGCGCCCTGCATGGCCTTGAGCTTCGCCGGCAGCTCGGGCGCGGGCGCCTTGGTGAAGTTGACCTTGGCCACCAGATTCGGATTCTTCGCCTGGTACGCCTCGATCGCGCCCTGGGTCAACGCCAGATCGCCCGCGACGTCGACCACGCTGATCGTCACCGGGCTTTTTGGCAACGCGGGCGTTTGCGCAAAGACGTTGGAACAGAAAGCTGCGCCAAAAAGCGCCGCGGCAGCTATCGCGCTCACGCGCCAATTCTTGGATCTTGCAGTGGGATCGATCTTCAACGACGCTCCTCTTTACACGCTCCTGCTGGAGCGTATGTTTGCGGTGGTGACCGACGCGTTCGCAGCAGGCCGCGCAAGCGGCCTGCGTGTTGTTCTTAGTTCGCGTCACTTCGTTTTTTGCGTTCCGACCTGTTGATCCCAGATCCTGAACGCCTCGACCTGCGCCTTGGGCTCGAGCGACTGCGTATGCGGAAACTGCGCGAGCCAGCCTTCGTACTCGGGACGGCCGTATTCCTTGATCGCGTCCTGGCTCTCTTTCGGCGCCATCGACAAGCTCACGTTCTTGACTGCGGGACCCGGATAGAAATAGCCCTTGTCGTAGGTGTAAGCCTGCGCTTCCGGCGTCAGCAAGTACGCCATCAGATCGAGCACCGCGGCGATCTTCTCCGGAGGCACGCCCTTCGGAATCACCATGTAGTGCGCGTCGTTGATCCAGGTCATGCCTTTGAAGGGCGCAACCTTGTACGACTTGGGAACGATGCCGAGCACGCGCGGATTGATGTCCCAGCCAGTCATGGTCAGCGTGATGTCGCGCGAGCCTTCACCGAGCTCCTTCATCACCGCCCCTGTCCCGGTCGGGTAATACTCGATGCAGCCGTTGAGATCCTTCAAATACGCCCAGGTTTTTTCCCACCCGTTCACCGGGTCCTTAGGATTCCTGTCGCCGAGGATGTAGGGCAGCCCCATGATGAAGGTTCGGCCCGGGCCGGAGTTGGCCGGACGGGCGTAGATCAGGCGGTTCGGATTGGCCTTGCACCACGCCAGCAATTCGGCCGGCGTCGTCGGCACCTGCTTAACCTTGTCGGGGTTGTACTCGACCAGGGGCCCCGCCGGCATGAACGCCACCGCCACGCCGTAATCGTGCGCCAGTTCCTGCATCTTGGCAGCCGCCGGCTGATAGTTCGCCGTAAGGTTCGGGAATTTGCTCGCGTATTCGGGTAGCACTTTTATCAGCACGCCCTGCTCGATGCCCGCAGCAAGAAAATCGGTGCCGGTCAGCACCATGTCGATGTCGCTGCGGCCCGCCCCCTGCATCGCCTTCAGTTTGCCCGGGAGCTCCGGCGCAGGCGCCTTGGTAAAGTTAATCTTGGAGATCAGCTCCGGGTGCTTCTTCTGGTAGCCCTCGATCGCGTCCTGCGTCAGCGCGAGGTTGCCGGCGACATCGACGATATTGATGGTGACCGGCGCCGCCAAAAGTGGACTCGCGATACCAAACAGCGCCGCGCAAAGTGCGCCCGCGCAAAGCAGCGTCTGGCGTGCGCCACCGGGATTCAACTTGACCGTATTCATTGCTCCTCCTCTGGAAAATCGATTTTGGATCGGATATGACGTGGATTTCAGCCGGGTATGCGCAGCGGCAGCCCCACGCGCTTTGCAGATCGTTTCCTTGTCCTCGACGCGTTATGGCGTCGGCAGTATCGCCCGCCTGCCGTGCCTCGCACTCGATGGTCCTGTCGGTTTTTGCGTCTGCGCCGCTCCTTCGAGGCCCCGCTCGAATTCGTGCACCACACGCGCGATGTGACGTCGCATCGCGGCGCGCGCACCCGATGCATCGTGGGCGGCAATCGCCTTGACGATGGCGGCGTGATCGCGAATGGTCTGTCGCGCCAGGTCGGTGGTGTGAAAATGCTTTTGCATTCGCCCCCACAGCTCGGCGCGCTGCGCCCACAATCCTTCGACCACCAGCTCGAGCGATCCGTTACCGGATGCCTTGGCCAGTCGCAGATGAAAATCGCGATCGCTCTCCTCCCGGACGCCGAAATCGTCGACGTTGGACTCCATGCGCCTGACGGTCTGTCGCAGCCCTTCGATATCGTGGTCGCTGGCATTCGCAGCCGCCAGCGCCGCAATTTCACCTTCGATCAACTTACGCGCGCTTAAGAGCTCGAACGGACCAGGACCGACGTCTCGATCCCGCGTGCCCGCCGAAGCCGCGGACGCGGTCACGAAGATGCCGGTTCCGATTCGCACCTCGACCAGCCCACCGATTTCCAGGGAAATGATGGCCTCGCGCACCGACGCGCGACTCACGCCGAGCTTGGTCGCCAGTTCGCGCTCGGCCGGCAGACGCGATCCCGGCTTGAACTCTCCAGCGGCGATAAGACCCGCAATCTGGTCCGCGATCTGCCGATACAAGCGGCGCGGCTCGACAACCTGCAAAGGCAACGGGGTCTCCTCCGGTTCAGCCAATTTTGGTTCGCGACTGCGGAGGCCGAGCGCATCGCGTTGAACCCATCTTAACGCCCGGCTATAATGTGGTCAAGTGGTCGAACCACCATACCACCAGACCGGCGATTTTCAGGTGCTCGCCGAGCTTGGGAGGCGCGGTGCCGACATTGCCTCGCGTCGACGTTCAAGTCCCTCACCACGGTGCAAGCATGAAAATAACGAACTGCCGAATCGTCGTCTGTTGCCCGGGCCGGAATTTTGTCACCCTGAAAATCGAAACCGACCAGGGCGTCCATGGTATCGGGGACGCTACGCTCAATGGTCGCGAGCTCGCCGTCGCGGCCTATCTCACCGAGCACATCGTCCCGACCCTCATCGGTCGTGATCCGGCGCGGATCGAGGATATCTGGCAATACCTCTATCGGGGCGCGTACTGGCGCCGCGGGCCGGTGACGATGAGCGCGATCGCCGCCGTCGACACGGCACTGTGGGACCTCAAGGGCAAGATGGCGGGAATGCCGCTGTACGAATTGCTCGGCGGGAAGAGCCGCGACGGCGTGATGGTCTACGGTCACGCCAATGGAAAGGACGTCGCCGAAACGCTCGACGAAGTGGCGCGCTACATCGATCTCGGATACAAGGCAATCCGCGCTCAGTCCGGCATCCCGGGACTCGCATCGACCTACGGCGTGTCGAAAGACCGGCTGTATTACGAGCCGGCGGACGCCGCGATTCCGACCGAAAACGTCTGGTCCACGGCGAAGTATCTCGACCACGCGCCAAGGCTGTTCGACGCGATCCGCGCGCGCTTCGGATTCGATCATCACCTCCTCCACGACGTGCACCATCGCCTCACGCCGATCGAGGCCGCGCGGCTGGGCAAATCGCTTGAACCCTATCGCCTGTTCTGGATGGAGGATCCGACGCCGGCGGAGAACCAGGAAGGCTTCCGGCTGATCCGCCAGCACACGGTGACCCCGATCGCGGTCGGCGAAGTATTCAACACGATCTACGACTGCCAAACCTTGATCACCGAACAGTTGATCGACTTCATTCGCGCTTCTGTCGTTCACGCCGGTGGTATCACCCATCTGCGGCGAATCGCCAACCTGGCGGAGCTCTATCAGGTCCGAACCGGGTCGCACGGCGCGACCGATCTGTCGCCAGTGTGCATGGGCGCGGCGCTCCACTTCGACACCTGGGTGCACAATTTCGGCATCCAGGAATACATGCGCCACACGACCGAGACCGACGCGGTGTTCCCGCACGCCTATCGTTTCGAGAATGGGTACCTGCACGCCGGCGAAGCGCCGGGACACGGCGTCGACATCGATGAGAAGCTCGCTGCCAAATACCCGTATCGTCCAGCCGCGTTGCCGGTCAATCGACTCGAGGACGGCAGCATGTGGAATTGGTGAGCGTCCCGCCGGCGACGCGCAACATTGCATCCTCAGGTCAGCGTACAAGGAGCCGGCGCCCCCAAGGCGCGGGCTCGCTCGCTGCCCGGAATCGTCCCTGACCCGCGTCGGAGTCTGTTACTACCCTGCGACGAAATCGCCCGACTTTCCGCCGGATTTTTCGAGCAGCCTGACGTTTTCGATGCGCATGCCGCGATCGACTGCCTTGCACATATCGTAGATGGTGAGCAAGCCGATGGCCGCGCCGGTCAAGGCTTCCATTTCGACCCCGGTACGGTCCAGCGTTTCGGCGGTGACCGAAATCGCGATCGCCGACTCGGCCTCATTGACGCTGAAGTCGACACTGACGCGGGTCAGCGGCAGCGGATGTGCCAGCGGTATCAACTCGCTGGTACGCTTGGCCGCCTGAATGGCAGCGATTCGGGCGACCCCGAGCACATCGCCCTTGCTGGCGGACCCTGCCCGGACACTCGCCAGCGTCTCCGGCCGCATGGCGATCCTTCCGCCGGCCCGCGCAATACGTTTGGTTACATCCTTCGACGCGACGTCGACCATGTGCGCCTGACCGTCGGCATCAAAGTGGGTAAAATGCGAACCTTGCCCCGCCATCGCGCCGCCCCCGAAACTTTGCGCTGTCTGCGGCAATCATAGCATCATGCCTTATCGACTCTTTCCCTCGGCAAATCGTTGGATCAGCGCCATGCTCGCGGTCGCGCTGGCGATCTCTCCGATGGCGCTGGCGCAGCAGAATCTGCCCGAATTGGGAGACCCGTCGGGGGCGGACATGTCGGCGCCGCAGGAGCGCAAGTTCGGCGAGTCGATCATGCGGCAAATCCGTCTTTCAGGCGGGTATTTGAGCGATCCCGAGGTCAACGGCTACCTCAACGAGCTCGGAAATCGGCTGGTAACGGCAATTCCAGGTGCGCCATTCGATTTCGAGTTCTTCGCGGTTGGCGATCCATCGATCAACGCCTTTGCGCTTCCGGGTGGTTTCGTTGGCGTCAACACTGGCTTGATTCTTCTCTGTCAATCCGAATCGGAGCTGGCGTCGGTTCTGGCGCACGAAATTTCGCACGTGACCCAGCATCACATCGCGCGCTCGGTCTCCAAGCAGAAGGACGCCATGCTGGCCACGCTTGCGGCGCTCGCCGCGGCAGTCGTCGCATCGCGTAGCAGCAGCTCGAACAGCGGCCAGATGACTCAGGCGGCGATCGCGTCGGCACAGGGCATCGCGATTCAGATGCAGATCAACTTCACCCGCCAGAACGAACAGGAAGCGGACCGCATCGGCTTTCAGCGACTCGACGCCGCGGGCTTCGACGTCACGGGAATGGCGACCTTAATGGAGCGGCTGCAGCGCTCAACCCGCTTCGTCGAAGGCAACACGCCGTCCTATCTGCGCGATCACCCGGTTACCTACGAGCGCATCGCGGACGCGCAGGCGCGAGCACAAGGCAAGCCGTTTCGGCAAATCAAGGATTCGCCCGACTTCAACATGGTGCGCGCGCTGGTCCGGAGCTATCAAGGGACGCCCCAGGAAGCGATATTGTTCTTTGAAGACGCGATTGCCGAGAAAAAATACAATGACGCGATTGCCGCCCGCTATGGCTTGGTGGCGTCACTGTTGCGCGCGGAGAATTTCAAGCGCGCGCAGACCGAGCTGGCGACGCTGGAACGAACCGCGCCTCAGCACCCCATGATCGAAGCCATGGCGGGGCAGGTCCTCATGCAGTCGGGACTGCTTCCCGCGGCCATCACGCGCTATGAGCGTGCGCTCGCGCGCTACCCGGCCAAGATGCAATTGGTGTACGACTATCCGGAGGCGCTGTTGAAAAACAAGCAACCGGATAAGGCGGCACTGTTCGTCGCAGAGCAGTTGCAGCACTACCCAAGCGACGGTCTCCTGCATCTCCTTGCGGCGCGCTCGTACGCCGCGCTCGGCAAGGAAATGCTCCAGCATCAGCACCAGGCCGAGTACTACGCGTGGCAAGGGAATCTTCCGGCGGCGGTGGTGCAGTTCGAGCTGGCCGTGAAGGCGAAAGACGGGGATTTCTACCAGGCTTCAGCCGCCGAAAGCAGGCTCCGCGCGGTGCGCGAGGAGCTCAGCGATCAGAAGAAGCGCGCGACGGAAGCGCGCGGCTGACCCCAACCCGAGCCAGTTGGGCTCAACTGGGCTCAGTTGGGCTCAGTTGGCAATACTCACTCCGGGAACGAGAACATCACCCGCTGACGGGCGCCCGAACTAACGACGATATCGCGTTGTTGCGATGCGCCGTTCTTGGTGGCGTTGACCCTATAGCGACCCGGCGGCAGATTCGCGAGCAGAATCGGACCGTCGCTGATGGTATTGAGAACCGTGGCTCCCCGCTGATCGCGGATATCGATTTTTACGTCGGCGACATATTCGGCGCGCGGGCTCGCCGGTGATGCCATCTCGATTGCGAGCGAGTAGCGCGATGCTGCCTGCTTCATCGCGTCGGATTCGTCCTTCCCGATACCCCCGCTGACGTAGGTCACCGAGCCTTGACTGCGCTCCGGTGGCAGCGTGCCCTCGTCGGCGTGTGCCGCAGCCGCAAAACTGATGACGACCAGACCAAGCAAGAACCGTCGAGTTGCCGGCATCACAGCCTCCATCCGGGTAACGAATGCGTCATGCGCCGGCGGCTTAACGTGCAAGCCGCCGTGCCCTCATGCCCGATAGAGTTTTCCGCCCGCGATTGGTTCCGTGTCCCGCGTTCGCTTCAGGGCTCCGCCTCAGGCCTTGCCGGTCGCTGGGATGAACTTCAGCGCCAGGCCATTGTTGCACCAGCGCTGGCCGGTCGGCGGCGGCCCGTCATCAAAGACATGTCCCTGATGCCCGCCGCAGCGCGTGCAGTGATACTCGGTCCGCGGCAAGATAAGCTGGAGGTCCTGCTTGGTCGCGAGATGCCCCGGAATGCTGGTAAAAAAGCTCGGCCATCCGGTGCCGCTATCGAATTTCATCTGCGAGGTAAACAGCGGCAGCGTACACCCTGCGCAGACGAACACCCCCGCCCGCTTTTCGTCGTTGAGCGCACTCGAGAAAGGCCGTTCGGTGGCTTCCTTGCGCAGCACGGCAAACTGGGGCTCGGGCAGCGACTGCTTCCATTCCGCCTCCGTCCGCTGAATCGGCGCCGTGGATTGCGCGACGTCCGCGCCCTTGGCAAGCAATGTCTGCCAATTCTGCTGGATTTCGGCCAGCGGTGGTGCCGGCTTGGTATCGGCTGCCGTGACCAAGCGCGTCCATCCTATGGCCGCTACGCCGAGCGGCGCAGCCGCCAATGCCCCGAGCACCGTGCGTCGTTTCATTGCATCTCCTTCGTGACTGGTTGTCGCTTGGACCGCCCAAGAGGGTGAAGATTGCCACATTTTCAGTCGTCCGGAGCAGTGCGGGCCTTACACCTCCCGGCGAGGCGCCAGCAGGCGCTTCCAGCGGCGCCCGAACGCGATCGACGGAGCCGATTTCCATTAGACTTGGGCATGCCGATCGTCGACGACATCGCCGGCCTGCGCCGAATCCTGACAGAGCAACGAACCATCGCCGTCGTCGGTCTATCCGCGCAATGGCACAGACCGAGCTATTTCGCAGCCAAGTACATGCAGGATCATGGCTATCGCATCATTCCGGTGAACCCGAATTACACTGAGGTTCTCGGCCAAAGATGCTATCCGAGCATCACCGACATCGCCGAGCCGGTCGGAATCGTCGACTGCTTTCGCCGGGCGAGCGAGATGGTGCCCATCGCGCGCGATGCGGTAGCCATCCGCGCCAAGGTCCTCTGGATGCAGCTTGGCATTCGCAACGACGAAGCCGCCAGCATTGCGACCGCTGGGGGACTCGATGTCGTCTTCGATCGCTGCGTGAAAATCGAACACGCGCGCATCATGGGCGGCCTCAACTGGGCCGGCGTGAATACCGGCGTGGTCTCCGCCAGGCGTGGCATCTAGGGCCTAGGCACATGGCCGACCGCAAATACGGCTTCGACACCTTGTGCCTTCACGCAGGGCACATTCCGGACCTCGCGACCGGCGCCCGCGCGCTGCCGATCTATCAGACGACTTCGTTCGTGTTCGACAGCGCCGATCACGCCGCGAGCCTGTTCAACCTGCAGACGTTCGGCAATGTGTATTCGCGCATTTCGAATCCCACCGTGGCGGCTTTCGAGGAGCGCGTCGCCGCCCTCGAGGGCGGCCGTGCGGCGCTGGCCGCGGCGACCGGGATGGCCGCGCAGATGACCGCGCTGCTGACGCTGGCGCAGAACGGCGACCACATCGTCGCCTCGCGCACGCTCTACGGCGGCACCTATTCGCAACTTGCGGTCACGTTCGCCCAGTTCGGCATCGCCACCAGCTTCGTCGATTCCGACGACCCGGAGGCGTTTCGCCGCGCGATCCGCCCCGAAACGAAGGTGGTATACGCAGAAACGATCGGCAACCCACAGCTGAATGTGCTCGATATCGCGGCGGTCGCGTCGATCGCGCACGACGCCGGCGTGCCGCTGGTCATCGACAACACGCTCGCCTCGCCGTTTCTGTGCCGACCACTCGAGCATGGTGCCGATATCGTGATTCATTCGGCGACCAAATATCTGGGCGGTCACGGCACGACCATGGGCGGAGTCATTGTCGAGTCCGGCAAGTTTGACTGGGCGAACGGCAAGTTCCCGCAGATGACCACACCATCGCGTGGCTATCACGGAGTGATCTTCCACGAGACCTTCGGCGACTTCGGCTTCACCATGAAAGCTCGCATGGAAACCATGCGAACGCTGGGGCCGACGCTCGCTCCGTTTAGCGCGTTCCTGCTGCTGCAAGGGATCGAGACGCTGCACCTGCGCATGCCGCGCCACTGCGAGTCGGCATTGGCCGTCGCTCGACACCTCGCCGCGCATCCCCGTGTCGAATGGGTCAGCTATCCGTTGCTGGAGGGAAATCGCTACCACGCATTGGCGCAACGCTACCTCCCGCGAGGTGCGGGAGGCATCCTTACTTTTGGCGTTAAAGGAGGCGCCGCGGCCGGCGTGCGATTCATCGAGTCGGTCCAGTTCCTTTCGCATCTGGCCAATGTCGGCGATGCCAAGACGCTGGTCATTCATCCGGCGTCGACGACGCATCGTCAACTCGACGAAGAAGAGCAGCGCGCCGCCGGTGTTGCGCCGGAAATGGTTCGGCTGTCGATCGGACTGGAAACGCTCGATGATATCCTCTGGGACATCGATCAGGCGCTGGAGGCGGGCACGTGATAGCGATCGGTGCGAACAGCGCAGGGCTGGCGAAGGCATGAGCGCCTCACGTTATCCCGCGCTGACGTGGCCGTGGGTTGGCGTGCTCCTATGTCTCGCACTATTGGGCCAGGAATACCTGCTTCAGGCGGCCGGCCCCAATGCGCCGCTGACGGTATATCGGATCGTACTGATGGCCGTCGGCGTAACCTCGATCGCGCTGGTCCTGTTGCCGCCGAGGCGGATCGCCTACTTTCTTGCCTTTTTCATCTGCGCGACCTTGATAGCGTACGCGCTCTATCTGCAATACATCGAGGGGCTGGAGCCGTGCCCCCTGTGCGTATTCCAGCGCATCTGCGTGATCGGCATGGGAATCGTGTTTCTGATTGCCGGCTTTCACCATCCGGGCCGAGGCGGTGCGGCAGCGTACGCGATTGTGCAACTGCTGATCGGAGGCGCCGGCATCGCATTCGCGGCGCGGCAGGTGTGGTTGCAATCGCTGCCACCGGATCAGGTTCCTTCCTGCGGCATGGGGCTCAACTACATGCTCGACACGCTGCCTTTCACCGACGTCTTGGGAAAAGTATTCGAGGGCAGCGGAGAATGCGCAGAGAAGAGTTGGGAATTCCTGCATCTTTCGCTTGCGGCGTGGATGCTGGTGTTTTTCATTGCCATCATCGCTTCGAGCTTCGCGCTGATACGGCGCGATCCGTAGCGCCTCCGTCCCCGCCCGACGTGCCGGCTCCTTGATCGCTCTGTGCAGGTGAAGTGTTGCGTGTCGCCGGCCAGCGCTGATTCGCGGGCGCGCGCACCCCATTCGCTTCGCGAACGGGACCTGGCTCGCTGCTCACAGCGCTACTTCGGTGCCATGCGAATTGCGCCGTCGAGGCGTATCACTTCGCCATTGAGCATGGGATTGCGGATGATTTCCGCGACCAGCGATGCATACTCCGCGGGCCGGCCCAAACGCGGCGGAAACGGGACCATCTTTCCCAGCGACTCCTGCACCTCGACCGACATGCCAGAGAGCATCGGCGTTTCGAATATGCCCGGCGCAATCGTCATCACCCGAATGCCATAGCGCGCAAGCTCGCGGGCGACGGGCAGGGTCATGCCGACCAGTCCTGCCTTGGAGGCGCTGTACGCCGCCTGGCCAATCTGACCGTCGAACGCGGCAACCGACGCGGTATAGACAATCACTCCGCGCTCACCATCCGCATTCGGGGCATTCTTGCTCATCGACTCCGCGGCGAGCCGCGTGAGATTGAACGAGCCGATCAGATTGATCTGGATGACGCGTGTGAAGCTCGCCAGCGCGTGCGGCCCTTCCTTGCCGAGTATTTTTTCGCCGATCGCGACGCCGGCACAATTGATGACGCCGTGGAGCGCGCCGAATGCGGCGAGTCCGCCAGTGACGGCCGCCCTGGCGCTGGCTTCGTCGGCCACATCGGTCTTGACGAACCGCGCCGACTCGCCAAGCTCTGCCGCGAGCGCAGTCCCGCCCGCGTCGCCGATGTCG
>DATNNK010000101.1:0-3721 GCA_035601875.1 Casimicrobiaceae bacterium
GTTTTTGCGCATACAGCTCGGGCGTGAAGCACCACGGGAAGATCCCTTGGATGAACATCTCCGGCACGCTGTTTATCGCCTTGGCCAGCACTTGCCAGCTCTGAACGACGGTTTTGAGATAGGCATCGCTCTTGGGCCAGCCGCTGTGCAGCGAAAGTGACTTGACGCGGTCCGGATACTTCGCGGCTAGCCACATGGCGGTGGCTGCCCCCAGCGAGAGCCCGAAGATATGCGCCTTGTGTATTCCGATCGCCTGCATGAGCGCGGCGACATCGTCGGCGAACATCTCCGTCGAGTAGACCCCGCCCGGCTTATCCGACTCTCCGGTCCCGCGCAGATCGACCGAGATGCAGGTGAAGTGCTTCGAGTAGTCGGCGACCTGGAATGCGTAACAGGCGTAGTCAGCCGCCAGGTAGGGGATGAGCACCAGAGGCTCTCCGCTGCCCTGCTGGTCGTAACTCATCGCGATGTTGCCAGCTTGAATTTTAGGCATAGGGTCCGCCATTTCGTCATGTGGTTCTCTCAATGTCCCGGAAACTGGCACAGCGCGAACACGGAATAGCCGAGTCTTTCTATTCTTTCACGGCCGCCCAGATCAGGCAGGTCGACCACGAAAGCGCAGCCGGCGACCGATCCGCCGGCGATGCCGATCAGCCTGAGCGCCGCTTCAGCCGTGCCGCCGGTTGCAATCAGGTCGTCGACGAGCAGCACCTGCTCGCCGCGTTGAATTCCGTCGGTATGCAGCTCCAGTCGGTCGCTGCCGTACTCGAGCTGGTAGTCGTGACCGAAGTTTTCGGCAGGGAGCTTCCCCTGTTTGCGGATCGGCACGAATCCGACATTCAACCTGTAAGCGAGCGCGGCGCCGATAATAAAGCCGCGCGATTCGATCGCCGCGATCTTGTCGATCGGGCGGCCGCGATACGCCGCACCGAGCTTCTCGACGACCGCGTGAAAGCCATCCGCCTGTTTGAGCAGCGTCGTAATGTCG
Organism: Casimicrobiaceae bacterium; assembly: GCA_035601875.1. GTDB lineage: Bacteria > Pseudomonadota > Gammaproteobacteria > Burkholderiales > Casimicrobiaceae > PALSA-1003. The sequence continues at coordinate 989 of DATNNK010000101.1, forward strand.
CGAAACAGAATGCCCGGCTTGGGAAAGTCGGGGACAGTCCGGATCAGCGCCTTGATGTCGATGTCCTGCGTCACGTGCGACCGCTCACATGGCTTCGCCTCGCTCCGCCCGACGATGGGCTACTTCTTGAACTGAGACGATGCCTTATCCAAGGCGTTCTTCATCGAAGCCCATGCCGCGTCCGTTCCGGCCTGCATGTTCTGCCACGCCGATTCACTAGCCGTGCGTAGTTCCTGCAATTTCTTGTACGCGGCGTCGCGGCTGGCGCGCATTGCCTTGAGCTGCTCGTCGTATTTGGTCCGCGCGTCAACACTCATCTGGGCGCTTTTGTCTCTCAAGCTATCGACCTCAGCATCCCATTTCCTGATTTGCGATTCCATCATCGTAAAGTATTCGTCTTTCTTGCTCATGGTGAGACTCCTTTTCAGATGACCTCGAATAGCCCCGCGGCGCCCATGCCTCCGCCGATGCACATGGTCGCCACGACGAACTTAGCACCGCGGCGCTTGCCCTCGATCAACGCGTGGCCGGTGAGCCGCGCGCCCGACACGCCGTAGGGGTGACCGACCGCGATCGCGCCTCCGTTAACGTTGAGGCGATCGTTGGGGATACCGAGCTTGTTGCGGCAGTAGATCACTTGTACGGCGAATGCCTCGTTGAGCTCCCATAGCCCGATATCATCGATCTTCTTGCCGGTGCGCTCAAGCAGTCGCGGCACGGCGAAGACTGGGCCGATGCCCATTTCATCCGGTTCACAACCCGCCACCGCGAAGCCGCGGAAGATTCCCAGGGGCTGCAGGCCCTTTCGAGAGGCAACCTGCTCGCTCATCACCACGCACGCCGACGCGCCGTCGGAGAACTGACTCGCGTTGCCGGCGGCGATGACACCTCCCGCCAGCGCAGGCTTGATTTTGGCGATGCCGTCGTAGGTCGTATCGGCGCGGATGCCTTCGTCGGCCGCAATCGTCGCTTCCTTGGTAAACAAGCGCGCCGACTCCTTGTCGGCCACACCCATGGTCACGGTCATCGGCACGATCTCGGCGTCGAATTTGCCTGCCGCCGCGGCGGCTGCGGCGCGCTGCTGGCTTTGCGCGCCATATTCATCCTGCTTCTCGCGCGAGATCGCGTAGCGCTTTGAAACGTTCTCCGCCGTCTCCAGCATCGTCCAATAGATCTCGGGCTTGTGCTCCAGCAGCCAAGTCTCCTGCAACATGTGCTTGTTGGACTCGTTCTGCACGCACGATATCGATTCGACGCCGCCGGCGACAAAGACCTCCCCCTCGCCTGCCATCACCCGTTGCGCGGCCATGGCAATCGTTTGCAAGCCCGACGAGCAGAAGCGGTTGATGGTCATTCCGGGCACGCTGACGGGGCAACCGGCGCGCAAGGCAATTTGCCGTGCGATATTGGAGCCGGTCGCGCCTTCGGGAAACGCGCAGCCGATCAGGACATCGTCGACTTCGGCCGGATCGAGCCTCGCGCGCTCGATCGCGTGCTTGACCACGTGGCCGCCCAGCGTCGCGCCGTGGGTCATGTTGAACGCGCCGCGCCACGACTTGGCGAGGCCGGTGCGTGCGGTGGAGACGATGACTGCGTCGGTCATGATGGGATCTTCGCTTTCAAAGTAGCCGTCAGCCGTTGAACGTCTTGCCTTCCGCCGCGAGTTTGGCCAACAGCGGCGCCGGCTGCCAGAACGCCGGATCTGCATGCGCATTGGCCGCCAGGTGCGCCATGCTGCGCACGACGTTGTAGAGACCCAGCATGTCGGCGTAGAGCATGGGCCCGCCGCGATACAACGGAAAGCCATAGCCGGTCAGATAGACCATGTCGATGTCGGACGCGCGCTGGGCGATGCCCTCCTCGAGAATGCGTGCACCTTCGTTGACCAGCGCGAGGATGCAGCGCTCGACGATCTCATCATCGGCGATCTTGCGCGGCAGCGTACCAAACTTCGTGCCAAGCTCTTTGCGGTAGCCGGCGATCAGTTCGTCGACCGCGGGATCGGGAATGGCGTCGCGCCTGCCCGCTTCGTAGCGGTACCAGCCGAGCCCCGTCTTCTGGCCGAAACGACCCAGCTCGCATAGCCGGTCGGCGATCTTCGAGTAGACGACGTTCGGCTTCTCGACATAACGGCGCTTGCGGATGTACCAGCCTACGTCATTGCCCGCCAGGTCGCTCATGCGAAACGGCCCCATCGCCATGCCGAAACGCTCCAATGCGCGGTCGACCTGCTGAGGCGAGGCGCCCTCGTCGAGCAGAAACATCGCCTGACGCAAATACTGCTCGACCATGCGATTGCCGATAAAGCCATCGCATACACCGGACACGACCGCGGTCTTGTTGATCTTCTTGGCGACTTGCATGACGGCGACCAGCACATCCTTGGCGGTCTTTTCCCCACGCACGACTTCCAGGAGCTTCATCACATTGGCCGGGCTGAAAAAGTGCATCCCAACCACGTCCTGCGGACGCCGGGTGAAGGCTGCAATCCGGTTGACGTCGAGGGTCGATGTGTTCGTCGCGAGGATGGCGCCTGGTTTTGCCACGGCATCGAGCTTCTCGAACACTTCTTGCTTCACGGCCATGTCCTCGAATACGGCCTCGATGACGAGGTCGGCGGTCTTGATGTCACCATAGGACAGCGTTGGCTTGAGCAGTGCGATATTCTGTTGGAGCTTTTCCGGGGTGAGCTTGCCGCGCTTGATCGACCCCTCGTAATTCTTGCGTATCGTC
>DATNNK010000102.1:0-3653 GCA_035601875.1 Casimicrobiaceae bacterium
CTTGCGCTGCCTGGGCCGGCGACGTGCCGCGTGCCGCATACGGATTCGCGACGCCGAGCGCGGCAAGGATCGCGACTTCGCGCGCCTCCATTCTGGCCGCCTCGCCGGCGCGGCGATGGTCGTAACCTTGGAGGTGAAGCATGCCGTGGACCACGAGATGGGCGCAGTGCGCCGCGAGCATCTTGCCTTGCTCGTCCGCCTCTTGTCTCAACAGGGGAAGACAGAGCACCACGTCGCCGTGCACGATGCCGGGCCGATCATCGTAGACGAACGAAAGAACGTTGGTTGGACCGCTCTTGTGTCGATAACTGCGGTTGAGCGTCTCGCCTTCCGCGGTGTCGACAAAGCGCAGTGTCACGATGGCATCATTCGCCAGTGCGGCGGCCGCCCAGCGTCGAAGAAGATTCCTTGACGGCAGGTCGTCACCGGCCACTGCATATTGAACGCTAAGCGACAGGCGCGCGGAGCGGCCGCTCACGTCGTTGCCGGCATGCGCGGATGCGCGAGCAACGACGTTGACCGCGCGTGCGATTGCGCGAGATCGAGAAGTTTGGCAAAAAGCGGAACTGCGGTCGAGTTGTCGTGCGACAGAAGGTTGTCGCCGACATAAATCTCGGTCGACGACCAGCCGGGAGTTTTTCCGGGCCCGATGCGCTGTGCGAGCCACGCTCCGTCTTCCGACGCGATCTGGTCCCGCGCGGCCGTGAGCGCGGAAGGCGGGGCGGCAAAGTGAGCGTGAAAGAGGTTGACCTGCGGAGGCTGCGGGTCGATGACCACCCCGTCGATCGTCGACAGCCCGGCGGCGAAGTCGAGGGCACGTGCGCGGTACGCGGGCATTTTCGCGAGCTGCACGTCCAGGCGCATCGCCGCCGACGCAACGAAGGGATGAAGCTGCACCAGAGTGCCGCCGTGACGGCGCCTCCAGATGCGCGCCTCGGCGATAAAATCCTCGGGACCCAGCAGCATCGCTCCGGCGAGCGCGCCGATGCCTTTGTAGAAGGACACGTAGACCGAGTCGAACGGGGCGCAAAGGTCGGCCAGCGACTTCGGCGCAAAGTACTCTCTGGCTTCCCATAGTCGCGCGCCGTCCATGTGCAGTCGCACACCGAGGCTTTTCGCTAGCGTGGAGAGCGCCTCGATCTCCGCCCACGCTGGAAGCCGGCCGCCGATTTCCCTGGCTGGCAGCTCGACCAGCAACGCCGCCGGAGGCGCGACGGTGGCAACGCTTGTGGCGGCACTCGCGGGAAACAAGGCCGCAAGATCGCGCGCTTCGGTGGGACGCTCCCGCGCGCCGAGGAGCGTGACGTCGAGGCCGTGCAGATGCGCGTAGGCGTGCTCCTCGTGCAGCTCGAGGTGCGACGTCGCGTGCATGGCGATCCGCCGGACCCCCGCCCGCTCGCACCAGATACGCAGCGCGATGAGCTGCGCCATGGTGCCGCTCGGCATGAAAACCGCCGCCGCTTTGCCCAACATCGTGGCGACCTTGCGCTCGAAAGCCTCGATCAGCTCGCCCTCGCCGTACCGGTCGGCATGCCAGCCGCGCTTCTGGCACCACTGCCCGATGAGTGCCAGCTCGGCGCCCGGCGCCTGCATAGCGTGACCCGGTACGTGAATCGTACAGCGTCTGCGCAGAGACTCCTGCTCCGCCGCGGTGAGCGGAGCCGGGATCATCTTTCGCCCGACGGCGTTTCGCTGGGTGCATCGATGCGTTCGCTCTTGGTGTGCAACTCATACGCGTTGATGATTTTCTGCACCAGCGGATGACGCACGACGTCGGCGCTGGTGAACGCCGTAAACGCGATCCCGCGCACGTCGGCCAGAACTCGCCGCGCCTCGATCAAGCCGCTTTTCTGTCCTCGCGCGAGATCGATCTGGGTGACATCGCCAGTGATGACCGACTTGGTGCCGAATCCGATCCGGGTCAGGAACATCTTCATCTGCTCGGGGGTCGTGTTCTGTGCTTCGTCGAGGATGATGAACGAATGGTTCAGCGTGCGCCCCCGCATGTAGGCGAGTGGCGCGATCTCGATGGTGTTGCGCTCGAACAGCTTGGCCGTCTTGTCGAATCCCATCAAATCGTACAAGGCGTCGTACAGCGGCCGCAGGTAGGGGTCGACCTTTTGCGCGAGGTCGCCGGGAAGAAAGCCGAGCCGCTCGCCGGCTTCGACGGCCGGCCGCACCAGCACGATGCGCTTGACCGTATCGCGCTCCAGCGCATCGACCGCGCACGCCACGGCGAGGTAGGTCTTGCCGGTTCCGGCAGGACCGATGCCGAAGGTGATGTCGTGTTCCTGAATGTGGCGCAGGTAGAGAATCTGGTTCGGCGTGCGCCCATGCAGGTCGGCGCGACGGGTGCGTAGCTGCGCGGTCCCGCCGGCATCGCCTTCGGCAGGCGCAGCCGCGGCGTTACGCTGCGTCGCCAGCTCGATCAACCCAAGCTGGATATCATCGACCGAAAGCGGCTCCCCCGCGTGAGCGTAAAAGCGCTGCAGCGCGGTTGCCGCTTGCTCTACCTGCGGCGACGCGCCGCGCAGCGTCAGCGCGGCGCCGCGGCGGGCGATGGTTACGTCGAGTGCCGCCTCGACTTGGCGCAGATTGGCATCGAGCGCGCCGCAGAGATTGGCCAGCGCGCGGTTGTCTACGGGCGAGAGCTCCAGCTCGACGGTTTGCGGCTTCAATGCGTGCCTAATTCCACTATACGCCCGGGCGCATCATCGGCGCCTTCAATGCCTCTTCCAACGTGTTTTCGCACTCCGCCAGATGCGCGCGCGCTTCCTTCGAGTACACGCTTCTGGACTTTGCGACCTTGATCTGGGCGAGCAATTGCTTGGCGTTCTCGCGTTGCAGCGCGCGGGCGTCGGCCTGCACCGATTGCGACGGGCGCAGCAGCGTACTTGTGACACGGCGGAGATATTCGCGTTGCAGATTGCGTCGGAACGAGCCGATGTCGCGGTTGGTTTTCAGTTCGCTCCAGATAGCGTCCTGCAGCGCGTCGTACAACTCGGAAAGGCGAAAGCTCTGGTTGTCCCTGGTTTGCCTGAACTCGCCTTCCGCGATCCGTGTCGCTACGCCGTCGCTCATCAGCTGATCGAGCATCGCCCGCTGTACGCCCAGCATGCGCGTCGTCAGGACGATATCGGGCGTGATCGCGCTCGCTCCGGCGTCGTCGCGGAAGCGGTCGAACTGATCCACGGTCAGGCGGCGCACGAACTCGGGGCGCAGGCGGAAACTGTCGACCGACAACAGGCCGTCGGCGATGAGCTTGAGCGCTGCACGCTGCTTCGCTGCTGGGACCGGCGTGAACGGGTCGCGGCCGCTGCCGGCGTGGTCGCGCACGTAGACGACGCCGCCGACATATTTCCCGGCGACGACGCCCGCATTGCCCAGTTGGGTGAGGCCCGCAAGAAAGTTGCGCCGTAACATCTCATAGCTCTCGCCTGGTTTCAGCCGGCGTTCCTGCAGTCGCGCCCAAAGCTCGCGCGAGAGCGTCAGCCGGCGCATCGCGTAGTCGAGCGGATCGCTGCCGAGGTCGCGACGATTGACCTCCGGATCCATGCCTTCGGTCGATCCGCCGAAGCCGGCGTCGATGTCGCTGCCGAAGGCCAGTTGTGGCTCTCCGCTGCGACCGGCAATTTTCGCCAGCTCTTCCTTCT
>DATNNK010000103.1:0-2587 GCA_035601875.1 Casimicrobiaceae bacterium
GGTCGAGAGCGAAGATGAAGTGGTGCGCCTGCTCAGCGACTGCGCGCGCCTCGGCACGCCCGTCACGTTCCGCGCCGCGGGCACCAGCCTCTCGGGCCAGGCGATAACCGATTCGGTGCTGGTGTTGCTCGGGGACAACTGGCGTGGGTGCGAAATCGGGCCGGCAGCGGAGACCGTCACTCTGCAACCGGGCGTGGTCGGTGCTGTCGCGAACCGCCGTCTAGCCCGCTTCAGCCGCAAGATCGGCCCCGATCCGGCTTCGATCGATGCCGCTATGATCGGCGGCATCGCCGCCAACAACGCCAGCGGCATGTGCTGCGGAACGGCGCAGAACAGCTATCACACGCTGGCCGGTCTGCGCGTCGTGCTTGCCAGCGGCACTGTGCTGGACACGCGCGATGCCGCGAGCCGCGCCGCGTTCCTTGAACGCGAACCCGAGCTTTTTCGCGCGCTCGATGCGATGGCGCGTACGACGCGCGGCAACCAAACACTCGCAGCGCGTATCCGCCACAAGTTCCGGCTGAAGAACACGACCGGCTACAGCCTGAATGCGCTGGTCGACTTCGACGACCCGATCGACGTGCTCGCTCATCTTATGATCGGCTCCGAAGGCACGCTCGGATTCATCAGCGAACTCACCTACGTCACTGTTCCGGAATACGCCAATAAGGCGAGTGCGCTGATCCTTTTCGACGACCTCGAGACCGCGTGTCGGGCGGTCACGCTGCTCAAGAGTACGCCCGTTGCCGCTGTCGAACTCGCGGATCGCGCTGCGCTGCGATCGGTGGAAGGCAAACCCGGACTTCCCGACGGCATAGGCGCGCTCGGTCCGAAGGGCGCGGCCTTGCTGGTCGAGACCCGCGCCGGGGACCTGGCTGCGCTCGGCGAGCAGATCAGCGCCATCGAGGCGGTGCTTGCCGGCGTGCGCACCTTCCAGCCGGTGCGCTTTTCGACCGACGCGCAGGAGTGCGCACGGCTCTGGAACGTGCGCAAGGGCATGTTCCCATCGGTGGGCGCGATGCGCGAGGTCGGCACCACCGTGATCATCGAGGACGTCGCTTTCCCGGTACCACGGCTCGCGGAAGCGACGCTCGATCTACAGCGCCTTCTCGCGGAACACGGCTACCCCGACGCAATTATCTTCGGCCACGCGCTCGAGGGCAACCTGCACTTCGTCTTCACCCAGGACTTCAACGTTGCCGCGGAAATCCAGCGCTACCGGGGCTTCATGGAGGCGTTGTGCCGAATGGTCGTCGAAAAATACGACGGCTCGCTCAAGGCCGAGCATGGTACCGGCCGCAACATCGCGCCCTTTGTCGAGCTCGAATGGGGCGCCGAAGCATACGCGATCATGCGTGCGATCAAGCAACTATTCGATCCGAAGGGCCTCCTGAATCCGGGCGTGGTCATCAACGACGATCGCGAGGCGCATCTGAAAAATCTGAAGCCGCTGCCCGAGTGCGATCCGATCGTCGACAAGTGCATCGAGTGCGGTTTTTGCGAACCCAAGTGTCCCTCGCACAAGCTCACACTGTCACCGCGCCAGCGTATCGTCGGTTGGCGCGAGATCACACGCCTCGAGCACGAGGGCGAGATAGGCGTGCATCTCGAGACAATGCATGCGCTGTACGGCTTCCACGGCATCGACACCTGCGCCGCCTGCGGGCTGTGCGCCACTGCGTGCCCGGTCGGCATCGAGACCGGCGTGCTGATCAAGGCCCTGCGCGGACGTCGCGCGAGCCCGGTCGTGAAGCGTGTTGCGGCCGTCGCCGGTGATCATTTTGGGGTGGTTGCGAGTGGAGTGCGCGTCGGGCTTGCCGCGGCCAACGCGCTGCGCGGCTTGGTCGGTGCCGACGTGATGAAGACTTCCCTCGATGGCATGCGCGCCTTATCCGGGGGCCGGCTGCCCAAGTGGTCACCCGCGCTGCCGCGGGCGGTCAATTTTCGTCCGCGGCGCGGTGGCCATTCGAAAAACTCAGAGCGGATTGTCTATTTTCCCAGCTGCGCCGCCCGCAACATGGGCACGCAGCGCGGCGACGAGAAAATCGAAGCGTTACCGGTCGTGGCGGAGCGTTTGTTCGCCAAAGCTGGGTTCGAGGTCGTCTACCCGGAACAGCTGGGCGATTTGTGTTGCGGTCAACCGTTCGAGAGCAAGGGGCTTTTCGAGGCGGCCGATCGCAAGTCGGCGGAACTCGAGGCCGTCTTGCGCAACGCCAGCGAAAACGGACAGCTACCCATTGTGTTCGACACGAGTCCGTGCACCTACCGGATGAAGCGATACCTAGCCGGGCGTCTGGCCGTGCAGGACAGCATCGAGTTCGTCCACGATTTCGTCCTGCCCCGGGTCGGGATCGAGGCGATCGCCGGGCCCGTGGCGATTCACCCGGTGTGCAGCCTGCGCAAGATGGGGACGGTCGACAAGCTCGCGGCGGTCGCCGCGCGCTGTAGCCAAGACGTGGTTCAGGTGGACGAAGTGCTGTGCTGCGGCTTTGCGGGGGAAAAAGGCTTTAGTCGGCCAGAACTCAACGAGCATGCGCTGCGTCAGTTGAAGTCCGCGTTACCGGCAAAGTGCGTACAAGGCTACTCG
>DATNNK010000104.1:0-4336 GCA_035601875.1 Casimicrobiaceae bacterium
GGCCAGCCGGCCGCTTGAATGATCGACCACACGTCAAAGGACTCCGCCTAGAGAAAGCGCGACTCTAGCGTGGCCGCCACGATTCGGCAAGCCGAGCTTGGCCGCAGTTGGCCCGCAGTTGGCTCGTGCAACCGAAAAATCGTCACGCGTGACGCCGCCGCTTGCGCGCCTTGCCGCCGCGTTCGGCAAGTGTCGCCGTCACCGCGGCGCCGAGCAGCAGAATGATCCATGAGACATAGATCCAGATCAGAAAAAGCGGCAAGGCCGCGAGCGCTCCGTAGACAATCCGATAAGTCGGCACCTGCCTGATGTAGAACTTGAATCCGAGCTTTGCCAGCTCGAAAGCCGTGGCCGCAAGCAAAGCTCCGATCAGCGCGTCGCGCAGCGGCACCCGTCGCGCCGGAACGAGCTTGTACAACATCGTCAAGGTGAGGGTCGCGATCGCGATTTCCACCGGCTGCACGAGAAGCGAGAGGGCTTGGGACACACTGGGCACCGCGGCAATCGACTGCTCGATCGCCCACGAGGTGAGGTATATCGCACCTCCAATCATCGCCGGCACGGCGACGAAACCCAACGCATACATCACGATCCGGCGCGGCAGCGAGCGCGCTTCATAAATTCCCCAGATGGCGTTGATCTCACGCTCCATTTGCGCCACCAGCAGCAAGGCAGTAACTATCAGAAACACCGTTCCTACACCCTGGACGCCGGCGGCCTTGGTGGTGAATTCTGCGAGATAGTGGCGCACCGCGCTGCTGCTGTCCGGTAACAGGAACTTCACCAGGAACGGCTCCAGCGTGTCGAGCCAACGGTCGAACAGCGGAAATCGCGCGACGATCGCCAGCGCAACGGTGAACAGCGGCACGATTCCAAGCAGCGTGGTGAATGCAAGACCGGCCGCCATGCGGCCGACGCTCGCCTTTCGCAGACGCCGCAGGACCCAGAAGACGAACAGGCCGCCGCGTCCGATGTGCGCCCACACGTTATGCCGCCCCTGGCCCCACGCGTATCAATCGATGGTTCAACCGATCCACTGGCAGAGCCACCACGCAATGGCGGCGATGAACGCGGAACAGGGAATGGTCAGTACCCATGCCCAGACGATCTGCTCGGCGACCCCCCAGCGGACCGCCGACAGCTTGCGCGTCGCGCCGACCCCGATGATTGCGCCGGTGATCGTATGGGTGGTCGAGACCGGGATGCCGAACCCGGTCGCGATGAACAGCGTAATCGCTCCGCCGGTCTCAGCGCAAAAGCCGCCGACGGGCTTCAGCTTGGTGATTCTCATGCCCATGGTCTTGACGATCCTCCAGCCGCCGAAAAGCGTGCCCAGTGCGATGGCGGCCTGGCAGCTGATCACTACCCAGAACGGAACGTGGAACGTGGGGCCGCTCATGCCTGAGGAAAAAAGCACCATGGCGATGATGCCCATGGTCTTTTGCGCGTCGTTGCCGCCGTGGCCGAGACTGTACATCGATGCCGAAACGAACTGCAGCCGGCGAAACCAGCGGTCGATGCGATTCGGCGCGGAGCGCGCAAAAATGTGCGCGACGATGACCATCAGCCCCATGCCGAGGAGGAACCCGAGCAGCGGCGACGCGACAATCGCCAGCGTGATGACCACGAAGCCCTTGCCGACCAGCGCGGCATAGCCGCCCTTCGCCACCGCCGCGCCGGCGAGCCCGCCGATCAGCGCGTGCGAGGACGACGACGGTATTCCGTAGTACCAGGTGAGCACGTTCCAGATGATGGCCCCGAGCAGCGCGCCGAGGATCACATAGTGATCGACGATAGAGGGCTCGATCACGCCGGTACCGATGGTATTCGCGACATGCAGGCCGAACACCAGGAACGCGACGAAATTGAAGAACGCGGCCCAGGCCACCGCATAGTGCGGCCGCAGCACCCGTGTCGACACGATGGTCGCAATCGAGTTGGCGGCATCGTGAAATCCGTTCAGGAAATCGAACGCGAGCGCTATCGCGATTAGAACCACGATCGCGCCGAAGCTGAAACCGGCGGCATCCATCGGTTGCGTGCGCCTACGCGTTTTCCAGGACGATGCCTTCGATCAGGTTCGCGACATCCTCGCACTTGTCCGTCACCGATTCGAGCAGCTGATAGATCTCCTTCAGCTTGATGATCTGCTTGGCATCCGGCTCCTCGCGGAAGAGCTTGGCCATCGCCGAGTGCATGACGTGATCGGCTTCGGTCTCCAGGCGATCGATATCGGCGCAGATCTTCAGGATCGCATCGGCATCGTTCATCGATTCGAGCTTCGCCACCGCCTCCTTGACCTTGGCGATGCATGCGACGCAGATCTCGGCGAGCCGTCTGGCCTCGCTCGTCACCGCGCGCACGTCGTAGAGAAACAGGCATTGCGCCACGTCCTCCATGAGATCGAGGATATCGTCCATGGTGGTGATCAGTTGGTGAATCTCGTCGCGATCGAGCGGCGTGATGAACGTCTTGTGCAGCAACGCGATCGTCTGATGCGTAATGTGGTCGGCCTGCTTCTCGTAGCGCTCGATGTTCCGGCGCCGCAGCTCGAGCTCGCCGATATCGTCGAGCAGCGCTTTGAGCTCCGCGGCGGCGAGCATCGCCAGGTCGGCGTGCTCGTTGAAGAAATCGAAGAACTTTCCTTCGCGGCGCAGAAGGCGGGCCATCCCGGTCTTTTCTCGATCGCAGGGAGGCGCGATTATCGCACCGCGGGCATGATAGCGCTCAATCGAATTCGGCCCGCTGCAAGGACCGGGCGACGATCGGGCGTTTTGCCGGTAGCGCGAAGCGCGCTATCCTTTAGGCGGCAGGCGAAGGAAAGGGCGCGTCATGACAACGGCAATGCAAGGAACGCAGACGCAGACCGCGGTGCTGGGCGGAGGCTGCTTCTGGTGCCTGGAGGCGGTGTTCGATCAGCTAAACGGAGTGCAGTCGGTTGAGTCGGGCTATGCCGGCGGGCGGGCACCCGATCCCAGCTACGAGGAAGTATGCGAAGGGACCAGCGGCCACGCCGAGGTGGTGAAGATCGAGTTCAATCCCGAGATTTTGTCGTTTCGCGACTTGCTCAGGGTTTTTTTCTCGATCCACGATCCGACGACGCTGAACCGGCAGGGAAGCGATGTCGGCACCCAATATCGGTCGGTGATTTACTGCCAGACCCCCGAGCAACGCGCTGACGCAAACGCGGTAATCGACGAATTATCGCGCCAAAAGCTGTGGTCTCAACCCATCGTGACCGAGATTGCCGACGCCGCGCCGTTCTATCCCGCCGAGGCCTATCACCAGGAGTACTTCGAGCGCAATGGTCGCCAGCCGTACTGTCAGTTCGTCGTCGCACCCAAGGTCGCCAAGTTTCGCAAACAGCATGTTGACCGCCTGAAACGGCCATAGCTTGGCGAGCGCTAGCGGCGCCGCGCGAAAAAGCCTCCGCCGGCGAGCGCCGCCCCGATCGACCAGAACACCGGCGCGAGCCCAAGGGTCGACCCCACCGCCCCGAACAGCAAGGGCATGGCAAAGGTCGACGCGTTGATGATCGACATGCGCACGCCCACCGCCTCGCCCATCCGACCTGCCGGTGCGATGGTGTGCAGCAGTGACATCACCATCGGCTGCGCGCAGCCCAGCGCCAGTCCCAGCGCGAAGGACAAGGCTATCAGCGGGCCGACCTCTTTGACGAAAGGAAACAGGGCATAGGCCGTCGCGGCGACAAACAGCGCAGCGGCCAGCACCTCGAACTCGGAAAATCGTCGTGCGATCCAGCCCATGAACAGACGCACGATGAACGTTGCCGCGGCGAACGCGGCGAGAATGACACCGATGCGCGAAGCCGATAACCCGATGGTGGCGCCGTAGATAGGGATGAAAAACGAATGCAGGTCCCACGCCACGGCCAGCAATGCGTTGACGATAAACACTCGCCTCAAATGCCGGTTGCGGAAAAGCACGGCGACGCCGCCCGGCGCGCTGTCCTCCGCCACGGGGCGAGGGCCCGGCAGCTTCAGAACGCCCCACGACAAAACCGCCACCGGGATCAGTGGCAGCAGCGCCAGCAATGCGAACGTCCCGGCAAAGCTCGCGTGGTCGATCATCAGCCCGCTGACAAGGGGGCCGCAAAATCCGGAGACCGAATAGCCCATCGCCAGCATAGCGAAGTGCTTCGCGCGCTCGGATGGGTGTCCGAACATTCCGGTCGCATGCTGCGTCGCAAGCTGAAACAGCATGAACGAAATGCCCAGAAGCGCGGTGGTGACAAACAGCGGAGCGATCCCCGACAGGAAGCAGGGCAGCGCGGCCGCGATCGCCACCCCGCAGGAACCGACCAGCATCGGTTTGC
>DATNNK010000105.1:0-4430 GCA_035601875.1 Casimicrobiaceae bacterium
CGGTCGCCGAGCATCGCGTCCCCGAGCAGCCGCGCGTAGGCCGATTCATCCCCGGGCCCGCCTTCGGAGAGGTAGAGCTCGCGTTGATCGCCAACGAAGCCCTTGCCGGGCTGCTTGATGCGCGCCGCGAGCGCCACGGCCGTGACCGGTTGCAGCTTGAAGCGCAGATAGTTGGCGCGGCCCGTACTGGGCTGTGAATCATCGAACAGCTTTTGCGGCGGCGGCCGCAGTTGCACAAGTACCTCAGCTGCCGTCACCGGCAGCCGTTTACCCGCGCGAAGGTACCAGGGCACGCCCGCCCAGCGCCAGGAGTCGATGACCAGGCGCAGCGCGCAGAAGGTCTCGACGTCGGATTTCAAGGCAACATCCTTCTCGTTGCGATAGCCCTCATACTGGCCGCGCACCATGTCGTCCGCAGTCAGCGGACGCATCGCCTGGAAGATGCTGACCTTCTCGCTCTGCACGGCGGCGAACCCTTGGTACGCCGGTGGCTCCATGGCGAGCAGTGCGACGATTTGAAACATGTGATTCTGGATGACGTCGCGCAGGCACCCAGCGCTTTCGTAGAAGCCGCCGCGCTGACCGATGCCGAAGTCCTCCGCCAGCGTGACTTGCACGCTGGCGACGTGATTGCGGTTCCAAATCGGCTCGAGGAAGGAATTGGCAAAGCGGAAATAGAGGATGTTCATGATCGCCTCTTTTCCGAGGTAGTGGTCAATGCGGAAGATCGACGCTTCTGGGACCACCGAGTGGGCAACGGCGTCCAGTGCAATTGCCGAAGCGGAGTCGCGGCCGAACGGCTTTTCGACGATGAGGCGCGCGTGCTCCGCCAAGCCCGCAGAGCCGAGCGACCTGATCACCGTCTCGAACAGATCCGGCGGAATGGCGAGGTAGTGGATCGGGCGCTGTGCGTTGCCGAGCACGTGTTTCAACGCCTCGAATGTCGCGGGCTCCTTGTAGTCGCCGCTGACGTACTGCACCAGCGAGAGCAGCCGTTCGAACGCCGGCGCATCGTCGATCACGCCCGCGTGTTCGATGCTCTCGCGCACGCGCTGCTCCACCTGCTCGATCCCGAGTGGCGAGGTCGCGACGCCGATGACCGGAACCGTCAGTGTCCCTCTCTTCACCATCTCGTAGAGCGCAGGGAAGATCTGCTTCTTCGCTAGATCGCCGGTGAAGCCGAACACGACGAGCGCATCCGAAGGAACCGCGTCGGAGCCCCGGGCCGAGTACGCCGCGGCGCTCAATGCGGGTTCTCCGCCGCTTTCTCGATGTGGCCACCGAACGCCTGGCGCATCGCCGACAGAACCTGATTGGCGAAATCGTCGTTGCCGCGCGAGGCAAAACGCTCGTAGAGCGCCGCGGTGAGAACGTGTGACGGTACGCCCTCATCGATCGCCGCCTCGATCGTCCAGCGGCCTTCGCCGGAATCGGACACCCGACCACTGAACGCGGCGAGCTGCGGGTCTTTCACCAGCGCGTTCGCAGTCAAGTCGAGCAGCCACGAGCCGATCACGCTCCCCCGACGCCACACCTCGGCAACGTCCGGCAGATTCATCTCGTACTGGTAAAACTCGGGCTCTCGCAGAGGCGTCGTTTCGGCGTCGCTGACTTGCTGGCGCGTGCCGATATTGGCGTTGCGCAAAATGTTGAGGCCTTCGGCGTACGCCGCCATGACGCCGTATTCGATGCCGTTGTGAACCATCTTTACGAAATGGCCGGCGCCGTGGGGACCGCAGTGCAGAAAGCCTTGCTCCGGGGCCGTGACGGTGCCGCTGCGACCTTCGGTACGCGGCGCGGCATCGACGCCAGGGGCGAGCGCCGAGAAGATCGGCGTCAGACGATCGACCACTGCGGGCTCTCCTCCGATCATCAGGCAATATCCGCGATGTTGCCCCGCGACGCCGCCGCTGGTGCCGACGTCGACGTGGTGAAGACCCACTGTGCTCAGATCCTTGGCGCGGCGAATGTCGTCACGGTAGTAGGAGTTGCCCCCGTCGATCACGATGTCGCCCTGTTCAAGATGCGCGCGCAGCAACGCGAGCTGTTGGTCGACCGCACCGGCAGGTACCATCAGCCAGATCGCGCGCGGAGGCGTCATTGCCGAAACCATCTCCGGAAGGGACGCAGCGCCGACGGCGCCCTCTCCGCTAAGCTCAGCCACCGCGCGTCCAGTGCGCGAGAAGACCACGCAGTCGTGACCCTGCTTCAGCAGGCGCCGCACCATGCTCGCGCCCATGCGACCCAAACCGATCATTCCGAGTTGCATACATCTGCTCCTTGTTCGGATATCACGTCAGGCGTCAAGGCTGGCTTCGCTGTATGTGGACGACGACCGCGTGGGTCTCGCCGTCGTCGACCAGGGTCACCGAACCTCCGGGCACCGTGACGCGGTCGACCGTGACCCCAGGGCCGGACGCATCGGCCTCGCGGCAGGTGATCTGATACGTAGAGCTCCCAAACTGATAACGCAAGTCGAATGTCTGCCAAGCGCGCGGCAGGAGCGGACGGACGCTCAGTTGGTTGCCGCGCCGCTCAAGTCCGAGCAGTGACTCGACGAGCAACTGATACATCCAGCCCGCGGACCCGGTGTACCAGGCCCAGCCCCCGCGACCGGCATGCGGCGCGAAAGCGTAGACATCGCCCGCGAAGACGTAGGGCTCGACCTGATAAATCGCCACCTCGGTTCCGTTGCTCGTGTGATGCAGCGGATTCAACATGCCGAACAGTTCCCAGGCGCGGTCGGCGTCACCCAGCGCGGCGAATGCAAGCGTCGCCCACACGGCGGCATGCGTGTATTGCCCGCCATTTTCGCGAACGCCAGGAACGTATCCCTGGATGTATCCAGGCGACGGATTCGACTTGTCGAAAGGTGGGTCGATCAACTGCACGAGTCGCGCGTCGCGATGAACGAGCAGGCGGTCGACCGAGTCCATCGCCATGCGCGCTCGCTCGGCCGGCGCGGCGCCGGAGAGCACCGACCAGCTTTGTGCGATGGAGTCGATTCTGCATTCGGCATTATTGACCGAGCCGAGTGGTGTCCCGTCGTCGAAGTAGGCGCGTCGATACCAGGCGCCGTCCCATGCTGTTGTCTCGACGCGTTCGCCGAGCGTGGCCGCTTCGCTCGTGCATAGTTCAGCGAAGTCGGCGTCCGAGCGCGCGCGGGCCAGCGGCGCGAACCGCTTGAGCACAGTGATGAGAAAGAACGCGAGCCAGACGCTCTCCCCTTGGCCCCCCGCGCCGACCAGATTCATGCCGTCGTTCCAGTCGCCCATGCCCATGAGCGGCAGCCCGTGTGTCCCATAGCGCAAGCCGTGGCGGATGGCGCGCACGCAGTGTTCGTACAGGCTCGCCGTCTGCGACGAGACCTTCGGCGAGCTCATGTCGGACTGCTCGCCGTTGTTCAGCGTGCGACCTTCCAGGAACGGGCACGACACCTCGAGAACGGTCGCGTCGCCGGTGACCTCGACGTAGCGGCTGGTCACGAAAGCGAGCCATAGGTAGTCGTCGGAGCAGCGCGTCCGCACGCCCTTGCCCGAAGGCGGGTGCCACCAGTGCTGCACGTCGCCCTCGGGAAACTGGCGCGACGCCGAGCGCAACAGATGTTCGCGAACCAGAGCCGGCTCGGCATGGACCAGCGCCATGACGTCCTGCAGTTGATCGCGAAAGCCGAAGGCGCCGCTCGACTGGTAAAACGCGGTGCGCCCCCACAGACGCGACGCGATCACCTGATAGAGGAGCCATCCGTTGGCCAGCGCGTCGACCGTGGGTTCGGGGGTTCGCACCTGGATGGCGCCCAACGTCGTGTGCCAGTAGGCCTCCACCGCAGCAAGCGCTTCGTGCGCGGCGGCGGGACCCTGCCAGCGGCGCACAAGCTCGCGCGCCTCCGCTTTGCTTGTGCCGGCGCCGAGGCGGAACCCGACCTCGCGTTCCTCTCCCGCAGCAAGATCGATCGACACGCGAAGCGCGGCGCACGGATCGAGGGCCGCGCCGAGTCGGCCCGACAGCCGCGTCTGCGCCAACGCAGCTGGGTTCGCCAGCGTGCCGGTTGGACCGAAAAAATCGGCGCGATCGCCGCACGCACTCCGAGCTGTTCCGTCGACGTCGAAGAAGGCGGTGCGTTCGGCGAAATCGGTGTTGTAGGCATTACGGGCGAAGACGGCGCCGCTGCCTTCGTCGAGCTCTGTGACGACGTGCACCAGCGTCTTGGCGCGCTCATCGCCGAGCACCCAATCGAGATAGCCGGTGACCGAGAGTCGGCGTGCACGGCCCGAGCCGTTGCGGAGTGTGAGCGCACAGAACTTTACCGGGGCATCGATCGCAACATAGACGCGCAACGCGGACTCGATGCCCTCTTCGGTGTGCTCGAACGTGCTGTAGCCGAAGCCGTGGCGCGCGACGTGTGGCCCCGCGTGGCGCGTGGGCAGCAG
>DATNNK010000106.1:0-4424 GCA_035601875.1 Casimicrobiaceae bacterium
GAAGCCGGCCCACATACCTCGCGCAGGCCTCCAACTCGTCTAGCCGGGCGGTAGGATGTAGCTCCACGTCTCGGACAATATGTTGCTTCCACCCCGAAGGTACGCGCGCAGTTCCACCGGCTTGTTCTCGTCCTGACGGCGAAAGCGAAGCGCGAGCCGCCAGCCGCCGGTTACCTCGTTCCGATGCACGACAAGCTCGCGCACCTCGCCGTTGGTGTCCGCCGACACAATGCCTTCGACCTTCGCGTCGGCGGGCAGTTTCCGCAGCGCGGGGCCGTCGAAATCGATGACGAATCCGATGCTGCCATCGTCGTTGCGAGCGTAGCCGCGGCCACGGCGGGTCTGCGTTACCCACGACGAAGGAGGTCGGGTACCCGGCTCCTTCTGCCACAGGACGCGGTATTCGAAGTCGTAGCCTTGCTTAAGCGGAATAGGAAGATCGGGTACCCAGTAGGCGACGACGTTGTCGTTGGTCTCGTCAGCGCTGGGAATCTGGACCAGCTCGACGCGCCCGGGCCCCCATGAACCCTTGGGCTCGACCCAGCCGCTCGGACGCAGGTCGTAGCGCGCCTCGAGGTCCTCGTAGTGGGCGAAGTCGCGGTCGCGCTGCATCAGGCCGAAACCGACCGGGTTGGTCATTCCAAACGACGTCACCAGAAGCCGCTTGGGATTCACCAGCGGTCGCCAGATCCATTCCCCTGTCCCCGACTGCATCGACAGCCCGTCGGAATCGTGAACCTCGGGACGATAATCATCGCGGCCGGAGCGCTGATTCTCGCCGAAAAAGTACATTGTCGTCAGCGGCGCCAAGCCGAGCTTGGTCACGTTCTCGCGCAGGAAGAGGCGGGCCTTGACCTCCGTCACCGTGTCAGTCCCGGGCTTGAGCAGGAAGCGATACGCGCCACTGACGCGCCGCGAATCGAGCAGCGCGTAGATCGTAAGCTCGGTGGCGGACGGCACCGGACGCTCGATCCAGAATTCCACGAAGCGCGGAAATTCTTCGCCCGACGCAAGTCCCGTGTCGATGGCCACGCCCCGCGTTGACAATCCATAGATCTGGCCTTTGCCCAGCGCACGAAAATAGCTCGCTCCGAGAAACACCAGCACCTCGTCCTTGTACTTCGGCGAGTTGATCGCGTAGTGAACACGAAATCCTGCAAAGCCGAGATCGCGCATCGCGCCGGGGTCGATCTTGTTCGCACCGTAGTCGAACAGGTCCGGCGTGAACTTGATCTCATGCACGCCTTCCACGGATACTTCGTTGATTTTGACGGGTTGCTTGAAAAACAGGCCCTCGTGGAAAAACGCGATCTCGAACGGAAGCCGGTCCGAGCGCCATAGCGAACGCGCAGGCTTGAAGCGTATATCGCGGAACTCGTCGTAGTTGAGCTTTTCGATCTCCGAGGGCAGCTTGCTCTCTTGCGGTTTGAACGACGCCGCGGCGAGTTGCCGAGCGCGCTGTGCGACGTCCTCGAAGTTGAACGCCAGCGCGGACTGCTGCCACGCAAGCAAGCCACACAAGGCACCGAAGATCGCAGCCGCGCGACCGCCGAACGGACCTTCGTTGCCACGTCGACGGCACAATCCCGCGATCATCCGCCCGAACAGTCCGCTGCCAGGCGTGCCTTTGGTGAATGCTAGCCGGGATTTCCCGTCCATGGTTTCGATGAGTATTGACACGCAACCTCTAATTCGATGGCCGGGCCGTGACTCGGCCACTCATGGCGCCGCATGCGCCGGTTCGTTCAGCACCAGCCCGTTGGTGGTGATGACCTTGGAATAGAAGTACGCACTGTCCTTCGGCGTGCGCTTCAGACTTGCGAAGTCGACATGCACGATCCCGAAGCGCTTGGAATAGCCGAGCGACCACTCGAGATTGTCGAGGAGCGACCACACGAAGTAGCCGCGCAGATCGACGCCGCTTTGCATGGCGGCGTGGATCGCCTTGATATGCTTGCGCAGATAATCGATGCGCAGGGGGTCCTCGATGCGATCGTCCTCCACGGTCGGAGCATCGAAAAATGCCGCTCCATTCTCGGTGACATAGACCGGCGGATTTCCATAGCGCTCCATGACCCAGAGCAGCGTATCGGTCAGCCCCTGGGCGTAGACCTCCCATCCCGTTTCGGTATAGGTCGCCCCCTTCTGCCGGACCGGCGCGGCATGCAGCGGCCACGCGTTGGCATCGTATCTGGTCACGCTGCGAGTGTAATAGTTGACGCCGAGAAAATCGATCGACTGCCTGATCAGCGCAAGATCCTCGGCCGGCCACGCGGGCCACGCATCACCGAAGATTTCGCTTAGCTCCGCAGGGTAACGACCCAGGAACACCGGGTCGAGGTACTGCCGGTTCATATAGGCGTCCGCGCGTGCGGTTGCCTCGCGATCCGCCGGCTCATTCGACGCGGGATACTTGGGTTCCAGGTTCACCACCAGACCGATGCGGTGCTTGCCTACACTGCGATACGCCTGCACCGCCGCGCCATGGGCGCGCAAAAGGTGGTGGGCCGCGATCGGCGCTTCGAATCGGTTGCGATGTCCGGGCGCGATCGCGCCGTGCAGATAGCCGCGGTCGGTCACGACCCACGGCTCGTTGAGCGTTACCCATAGCTTGACTCGGTCGTCGAGCTTGCGAAACACGATCGATGCGTAATCGGCGAACCAATTTGCGATATCGGGATTGAGCCAGCCTCCCAAATCATCGAGTGCCGCCGGAAGATCCCAGTGAAAGAGCGTGACCATGGGCTCGATGCCGTTTTCTAGCAGCGCGTCGACCAGCCGGCCGTAGAAATCCAGGCCCGCGGGATTCACTTGCCCTCGGCCTCGCGGCAGGACCCGGCTCCACGAGATGCTGAAGCGGTACGCATTCATCCCGAGGCGGCGCATCAGCGCCACATCATCGATGTAGCGCCGGTAGTGATCGCAGGCGATGTCGCCGGTTTCTCCGTCGTGAATCATTCCTGGGGTGTGGGCGAAGCGCTGCCAGATGCTGGGTCCTGCTCCGTCGGCAAGAGGAGAGCCCTCTATCTGATACGCCGATGTCGCGCTGCCCCAGAGAAAGTGCGAAGGAAACTCGATTTTTTTGGTCATCACAGAACCGTTGGCGCTTGTGCGTTCGCCGCTATGCCTAGTTCGGCTGGAGTGGAGCATCGACGGAATGGATTGGCGATGCCGCGTTGCGCAATCCACGCGCAATCCGGCCATCGAATCCTTCGACGACGACCCTCGCCGGGAGCTCACCGATATGAAGTTCGTTACCCTGCCAGCTTGCGGTCTTGCCGTTGACGACGGTCCTGCGCGGCGGCTCTTTCCAGGGCCAGATAAACACGAAATGGCCCGGCGGTAGCTGCGAGCCTGCGTCCACGTTCAACAGCGTGCGCCCGCGCACCTTCTTGAGTGAATAGCTCAGCATGCCATAGGAGGTGCGCAGATTTCCGATGCTGATTCCGGCACCGTCGAGCCACGCCGGTGGAACCCCGGCCGCGAGTACGAGCGCATGATCGGCATTGCGCTCGTAGGCGAAAAGATCGAGAACCGATCGAATGAAGTCCGATGCGACCCATGCGTGTGGCATGTCGCCGACGAAGCGCGTTTTTCTGGGATCCCGGCCGACCACTTCGGGCCACTGGTTCCAGGCCGGCGGGCGCCGGCCGGCAAGAAAGAAAGCGAGCAATTCCTGCGCCCGATCGCGCCACCCAAGGCGTACAAAGGTGCCGACGGTGCGAAGCTCGTACGGTGTGTACTCGTCCCATGCCTTGTTGCCGTCGCGACGGTCGACGAACTCGCGCCAATAGCGCTCGTAGGTAGCTTGCACCAACGCGAAAGGAAGATCGCGCGTATCTCCATGCGGTGCGAACGCGATGGTCGTCGACGTCGGATCGAAATCACCGAGCTCGGCTGAGCCCGGGAGATAAGCGATGCCATGCATCGTGGCGGAGGCCTGCAACGATGCGGAAAGCTCGCGGCGAAACTCATCGCGCTGCGCCGACAGCCGGGCCGCGGCATCGGCGCGGCCCAGCGCCGTCGCAATCGACACCGCATCGTCATAGCCCTTCAGCGCCCAGAAATCGTCCCAGTACGAGTGCATCGGCTTCTCGGAGTAGCCCTCGTGACTGATCGAGGCCGGCAGCAGGCCGTAGAAGGCGCGCCTTGCCGAGGCGAGATTGGCGTCGTTGCGCTCGGATTGTCGCAGTCGGTCGACGTATTGGATAGCGGCCTCGACATGCGGCCACATCGCTTCGATCAACATCCGATCGCGCGTATAGCGATAGATTTCCGCCACCAGAAAAATGAACTCTCCGGGACTGTCGTTTTCCGGCACCGGATCGGCGCCACGGTCGTCGATGCAGCAAGGTACCTTGCCGTTTCGGAATTGGTGAGGAGCATACCAACGCAGATAGTCGGCGGCGATGTTCGCGTGGCCG
>DATNNK010000107.1:0-4545 GCA_035601875.1 Casimicrobiaceae bacterium
ATACTGGGCGGGGGCGCGCCGGTGCAAGTGATGGGATGTCTCGACGATTGGAGCTGGTGCGACGTCGCCTTCGAGGACAACCGTGGCTGGATCTACGCGCCGTACCTGAGCTATGTCTATCAGGGTGGGCGCGTTCCGTTCTATACCTACGCTCCGAGCTTCGGCATTCCGATCATAGGCTTCTCGGTCGGCTCGTATTGGGACCGGTATTATCGCGAGCGGCCGTGGTACGGGCGACGCGACTACTGGGAGCGTCGTGAGCCGCAGCACGTGAGGCCGTCGGGGCCAGCACCGCGGTCGACGCCGCCTTCATTCAGAGAGCGCTCGGAGTACCAAGGGCGCGTGGCGCCGTCGGGTCGGCCCGCATACACGGACAATCAGGGGGCGCCGCCTGTTGGCAACAATCGTCCGTCGCGCGACGCTGGCTCGCCATCGCCGGAGCGGCGCGGCTATCAGGGCGCACCCAGCGGCGGCCCTCCGCCGTCGTCGAACCAGCCACGTCAGGAGATGCGACGTGCCAGCCCCACGCAGGGTGGCCCTCCTCCAGCAGCCGTGCAAGGAGGGCCTCGTGCCGCCCCCGCGCAGCAGAGCGGGCCTCCACCGGGCGCGCAAGGCGGGCCGCGCGGCGTGGAAAGGAGCCGCGCTCCGGAGGGTGACAAAGGCCGCGGCAAGGAACACGAAGGCGGCAAGCAGGAGGAAAAGCAGCGCTAGGCGGGCGATCAGCCGGTATACACCGGCGCCGGCTGGCTGAAGTAAGCGTCGAGCAGGTGATAGACAAGCGCCCAGTTTTTCGAGCGAGTACTGGTGTGCGCAATGCCCGGCATGACGACGAACTGCTTGTCGGGGTTCGGCAGCCTGGCGAAGAAATTGGCGAGATCCTGAAACGACGCGATGCCGTCCCACTGGCCGCGCATGATCAGAACGGGCACGGATATCTTCTCCGGATCGACGACGGGGAGATTCGCCGACATGTCGACATAGGTTCCGGTCGGCACCGACTTGTCGAGTGCGAGCACCGCGTCGGCAAACGCCTCGACCACCGTGAGATCGCTGGTGTCTGGATGGTCGCGGGTGAAGATACTACGCACGAACGCGCGATCGATCGGCCTGCGGTTGTTGGCGCGATATTCCTCCAGCCTCTTCTTGCGTTCGGCGAGCGTCGGGCTGCCCTCTCCGGTCCAGACCAGCGCATCGAGCGCGAGACGTTCCACGCGGTCGGGATGCCTTTGCGCAAACAAGCCTGCGCGAAGCGCACCTGACGAGGCGCCGTAGAGCAGCAGCTTCCGGTTGGACTGCTTCAGGATGTACTCCGACGCAGCGGCGAGATCGTCGGCACCGCACGATACATCCGCATTGACCGGCCGCCATTTGTCCGAGCGTCCGTAGCCTTCGCAATCGACACACCAGGTGTCGTAGCCGCGGCGAGCGAACCAGTCCATGGTGGAAGTCTCGGGCCTTCCGGGAATTTGCAGGTCGAACACCGGCGTCGCCGACACCGACGAACCGTGCACGAAAAGTATCGTCCCGGTCTCCTTGTCGGAGGACGCGCCGGCGACGCGATTCTTGAGCTGCTTGCGCCACAGGAAGAGCTTGACGTTGTCGCTGCCGGCGCGCTTCACCGTCCAGTGTTGGGTACCGCTGACCTCGGCGAACGGTGCAGACTCAGCGTGGGCATCCTCCACTCGGACGGCCAGGCCCGCGCACGACGCCGCGGCGGCGGCGAGGAAGGAGCGGCGCGAGCCTCCGGCGAAGGACCCCGCGCCGAGCGCGGGGATCGTCGGGAATTGCGAGTCGCCGCGTGAGGCCGACATGTTTTACATCATTCCGCGATGAGGGTCGAAAGAGGCCGACGGCCGGAGCCTGCGGCTATCGCCCTCATGACTCTCACGCGCTTTTCAGCGCATAACCGTAGGCAAGGTTGGTGCGCCCGGCGCCGTGCTTGTCGTAGAGGTCCCTGTAGCTTGCGAGCCGGTCGTTCTCGAGCGCCGCCTGGTGCTGAGGTTTGTAGTTGTACAAGCGCGCGTTGTTGCCGCCGAAGATCGCCGTCTTGACTGGACCGTCGGCGGGCCCGAGAGGCTGCAGCGCGTATTTTTTCCGCAACTCCTCCGGGATCTCGAGCCGGCGCAGCGCTTCGATCTGCCATTGCGGCGAACCGGTCCAGATGGCATCGGTGCCCCAGCAGACGTGATCCGAGCCCATTCCTTTGATGAGCTGGCCGATCATCACCGCGGACACGCGCGGATCGGCAATCGTCGATTGCGCGAACAACTGGCCGACGTCGGCGTAGACGTTCTTGACTCCATACTTGGCGGGAATCTCCGAGAGATCGGTGATCCATTCGATGCGTCCGGTCTGCTCGAACTGCGCCCACGCGTCCTCGACCGAGCCGCCTCCCGCAAACCGGTAGCCGCCGTGATAGATGATGAAGTTTAGCTGCGGCCAGTCTTTCGCAGCCTTTCCGACATCGCGAACGTCCGAGTACTCGAGCAGATGCGGAAATTGCTTCTCCACCGAAGGCGGAAACAGACCCTTGTGAACGCATACGTTCTTCAAGCCCGCCTTGGTGAATTTTTCGTATGCGGGATAGACGAGCTTCTCGTCGTCCAAGCGCCAAGGATGCTTGGAAAGATTCTTGTTGGTGTTGTCGCCGATGGTGTAGCCCTTCATCGAGTCGGGCTTGAGATCGTTGATCGCGTGATCGATCTGCTCCATCCAGCCGTCGTATCCGGGCGTGAATATCGCGTGCGCGAGCATGCGCTTGCTTCCCGCAAGGCCGTTCACGTCTGCACGCGCCTGCGCCTTCATTTCGTTGGTAAGGAACCAGTCCTCCGGTACCTCCGAGGGCGCGCCGCTGATGCACGCCACCTTGGTGTCGCTGTCGAGATAGATTTCCTTCAGGTAGTTGGTGAACATCAGGTCGTCGATCGACTGCTCCTTGTTTGCGAGCCCGGGGTTCCAGCCGGCCTTGCCCACGGCCTTGCGCTGATTGACGAAAGTCATGATCTTCGTGCCCGGACGCAGAAAATGCGTGTGCATGTCCATGATGAACTGGCCGGAGAGCTTTTTCGCGCGATCGTCCGCGTGCTCGGGCTCGGCAGCCTCGGCCGCCGAGACACCGAAGATCGGCCCGTAGGTGTCGTTCATGGCGAGGAATGCGGTCGCCATGCCGGCCGCGGTCTGGAAGAAGCGACGCCGGCTCATGCCCAGACGCTTGGCCATCCGCGCTCCCATCTCTTTAACGCGGGTCTCGAATTCGCGTTGCTTCTTCGTCTGCAAACCGGGCATGAATTCGTCGCTCGAAACCGATTGCACGGGGATCGGCGATGGAAACAACGATTCGGCGGCGGAGAGTTTTTCCAGCTCGTTGGTGGACAGCATGCTCATGGTTCCTCCTCGGGTCGGCGGCGGCGCGGGGCGCGCTCTGCATTCATTCTGGCACATCGACGGCAGGCCGGCCAAGTCTGCGAGACGACCGGAATGCATCCTCGATCTCCGGCTACCCATCGGGCGCGCATTGAGACTCCCATAATCTCCCGCTGCCCATCCGGCGTGCATTGAGAATCCTATACCGTCTCCGCGCGTTTCGGCGTAAGCTTTTTTCATGAACGAAGCGCAGACCCTTTTCGCCGCGTTGCGGCAGTCTGCCGATCCGGACGTCGTGTGCGCCATCGAGGCGCTGGTGCGGGACGCGCCGGATAACCGTCTCAATCGCATCAACGCGCTGGCCTTTGCGGCCAAGACGGGCCTCAACGAGGATCGCGTCATCGCGGCGTTCCTGCACGCGGCGCGACTGGGCCTATTCGAGATGTCGTGGAATGTGCTCTGCCCCGGGTGCGGAGGGGTGCTCGACGCAGGCGCTTCGCTCAAGACTGTGAACCAGACCGAGTACGGTTGCGCCCTGTGCGCCGCAGGGTACGAGCCGACGCTGGACGAGATGGTCGAAGTCACTTTCACGGTGACGCCGCGTACACGCCGGATCGCGGCGCACGCGCCGAACGATCTCCCGGCCCTTCAATTTTACCGGCAGCTTTTCTGGAGCTCCGGCATCGACCTGCCCGACGACGCGTTCGAAAAAGCGATCGACGAGATCACTCTGGAATTGGTCGAGCTGCCTCCCGGCGAGAAGGCCATGCTGTCGCTGACCCTGCCCTCCGAATTCGTGATCGTCTTCGATCCGGTCACGCACATGGCGCAGTTCATCGACGTCAAAGGCGAGCCGACGCGCGAGCGCCAGTCGCTGTCGATCGTATTCAACAGGGCGCACGCCCACACCACTACGATTGTCATGCAGCCGGGCCCGCTGCGCCTGGCGCTGGACAATCGCACCGACACGCGCGTCGTCCCGGGCGTGTTTGTCGCCGGGCAGGCGATGCACGACCTGCTCGGCAATCGCCAACCGTTCCTCACCGCCAAGCGCCTGTTGTCCAACCAGACCTTCCGCGAGATCTACCGCACCAGCACGCTCGACATCGACCAGCGGCTCAAGATCACCAGCCTTACTTTCCTGTTCACCGATCTCAAGGGCTCGACCGATCTCTACGAGCG
>DATNNK010000108.1:0-4957 GCA_035601875.1 Casimicrobiaceae bacterium
AATCGAACGACACGTCCGGGGAGCGCACCGAGACACGAAGTGGGTCCTTCCTCGCTGTTATCGAACAACATTTGCAGGCCGAGGCAGATGCCCAGAAACGGCCGGTCGCGGACAACTTGCATGACCACCTCCCGCAGACCGCTCCGGTCGAGGGCGCGCATGCAGTCGGGCATCGCGCTCTGGCCCGGCAGCACCACTCGGCTGGCGCTCTTTATGGTCGCCGGATCGGAGCTCACCACGATGGTGCGCTCGGGCGCGACGTGCACCAGTGCCTTGGCGACCGAACGCAGGTTGCCCGTTCCGTAGTCGACGACGGCGATATCGAGCATCGGGGATCAGGAATCAGAATTCAGGCAAGGAAAAACAACACTCTCCGTATTGGCCACGGTGCTCTGATGCCTGATACCTGATCCCTGACCCAGCTATAACGCACCCTTGGTCGATGGCACCTTGCCTCCGCCGCGAGGGTCGAGCTCGACCGCCATCCTCAGCGCGCGCGCAAAGGCCTTGAATACCGTCTCCGCCTGATGATGCGCGTTGTCGCCGCGAAGATTGTCGATATGGAGCGTCGCCAGCGCGTGATTAACGAATCCCTGGAAGAACTCGTGCGTCAGATCGACATCGAAGGCGCCGATCATCGGTCGCGTGAACGCAACGTGGTATTCCAGCCCCGGGCGACCGGAGAGATCGACCACGACCCGGGACAGCGCTTCGTCCAGCGGCACAAAAGCGTAGCCGTAGCGCGTCAACCCGGCCTTGTCGCCGAGCGCCTGCTTGACTGCCTGGCCAAAGGTGATGCCGACGTCCTCGACCGTGTGATGGCCGTCGATGTGCAAATCGCCCTTCGCCAAAACCGTGAGGTCGATCATCCCATGGCGGGCGACCTGATCGAGCATGTGGTCGAGAAACGGCACGCCGGTGGCGAGCTCGGCGCGCCCGGTGCCATCCAGATTCACCTCGACGCTGATCGAAGTCTCGCGCGTGACGCGGTCGATGCGCGCCGTGCGCGCCGCGCCTGTTGCCGCCGCTTTCAACGGAACGGTCATTTTGAAGGCTCGAGCTCGGCCAGCGCCGCAAGCAGCAAATCGTTCTCCTCCGGCTTGCCCACGGTCATTCGCAGGCAGTTTGCCAGTAGCGGATGCCAACCATTCAGATTCTTGATCAAGATGCGTCGGGTCTTGAGGCCATCGAAAACTCTGTTCGCGTCGGTCACGCGCACCAGCACGAAATTGGTCTGCGTCGGATAGACGCGGACGCCCGGCAGTCGCGCCAACGCGGACTCCAGCCGGGTGCGTTCGGCGCGAATCGCCGCAGCCTGCTCGGCAATCCAATCCGTCTCGAAAAGCAGCGCCTCGATCGCGGCTTGCGTCAGCGCATTCACATTATACGGCTGCCGGACTTTGTTCAGTTCCGCGATCCAGGCAGGCGCAGCGACCGCGTAGCCCAGCCGGATGCCGGCCATGCCCACTTTCGACAGGGTGCGCAGAACCAGCAGATTGGGGCGCTCGGGCACGCGGGCCAGAAAGCTCGCATCGGCAAACGCGTAGTACGCCTCATCGATCACCACCAATCCTGGAGACGCTTCGATGATGGCTTCGAGATCGGCATCGGCAAAAAGATTGCCGGTGGGATTGTTCGGATAGGCGAGAAAGATCACTGCCGGAGATTCGCGCGCGATCGCTGCCAGGATCGTGTCGGGGTCAAGGCTGAAATCGTGGTTGAGCGGCACGCCCACAAAGCGCGTCGAGGCGTACAGCGCGTCCATGCGATACATCACGAACGAGGGCTCGGGCGCGAGCACCACGGCGCCGGGCCTGGCAACCGCCGAGACGATGATCTGTATCAACTCATCGGAACCGTTGCCGAGCAAGAGTCCCGCGTCTTCGGGAATACCCAATGCGGAGCGCAGCGCACGCTTTGGTCCCTCGCCATTCGCATCGGGATAGCGGTTGATCGCAACGCGCGCGAGCGCGGCGGACAACCGCGCCTTGACGGTGTCCGGCAGCGGATAGGGGTTCTCCATCGCATCGAGCTTGACCCACTCGTTGGCGTTGGGGCCGGTTTTGGCTACCGCATAGGCGGAAAGCGCGCAAATCTCGGGTCGAACGACGCGGGCGACGGTCTCCTCAGCCAGAAGCGCACGCCCGCCGTCAGTCATATCGTTGCCGTTTCGGCGATGTAAAGATCGACGCCGCCGGTGGCGAAATTGCCCAAATCCGCCGCGACTGCCTGCCCTTGCGGCGAAACCAGCGCGGCATTGATCGCGGCCAGCGACGAAAAAGTCAGCGTGGCGATCAAGTGATACGGCGCCGAACCGCCGCCTACGGTGGCAATCGTTCCGCGCGTCACCTGGTAGGCCTCCAGCCCGGGAATCTTCTTTGCCATTGGGACGTGCACACCGTAGTAGTAGCGGTCGAAAGCTGCCGCATCGGCCGGATGCTTGTACATCGCGTAAATATTGGCCATGGCTTCCTCTCTGGTTTTACTTGTCGAGACGATACTCGGCGCTCGCCGCGTGCGCCGGCAGGCCTTCGCCGCGCGCCAGCGTCGAGGCCAGGCGGCCGAGCGTCTGCGCACCCTGGCGCGAAACCGCGATCACGCTCGTTCGTTTCTGGAAATCGTACACGCCCAGCGGCGACGAAAAGCGCGCGCCGCGCGCGGTCGGCAGCACATGGTTCGGTCCGGCGCAGTAGTCGCCGACCGCTTCGGAGCTGAAATGGCCGACGAAGATCGCTCCGGCATTGTGTATCTGGGCGACCAAATCCTCCGGCTTGGCGACCGCGAGCTCGAGATGCTCCGGGGCAAGCTCGTTCGCGATGGCGCAAGCTTCGGCAAGGTCGCGAACTCGCACCAGGGCGCCGCGGCTGGCGAGCGATGCCGCAATGATTCCCTTGCGTGCCATCGCTGGAAGCTGGCGCGCCATGCTACGCGCCACCGCGTCGATCAGCTCAGGCTCGGGCGAGAGGAGGATGGCGCGCGCGGCCTCGTCGTGCTCGGCCTGGGAAAACAGATCCATCGCAATCCAATCCGGATTGGCGCTGCCGTCGGCGATGACGATGATCTCGGACGGGCCGGCGACCATGTCGATACCGACCGCGCCGAACACCCTGCGTTTCGCCGCCACGACGTAGGCGTTGCCCGGTCCCACGATCTTGTCGACCGCCGGAATTGTCGCGGTGCCATAGGCAAGCGCGGCGATCGCCTGCGCGCCGCCGATGGTGAACGCCCGCGTCACCCCGGCGATGTGCGCCGCGGCCAGCACCAGCGGGCTTTGGGCGCCGTTCGGAGTGGGCACGACCATCACGATTTCGCGCACTCCGGCGACCTGCGCCGGCAGCGCGTTCATGAGCACCGACGAGGGGTAGGCCGCCTTGCCGCCCGGCACATACATCCCAACGCGTTCCAGCGGTGTGACCTGCTGGCCGAGACGTGTGCCGTCGGCTTCGGTGTACGACCATGATTTGACGCGCTGATGCCCGTGGTAGATCCGTATGCGCTCGGCTGCGGCGACAAGCGCATCACGTTGCTCCGCATCCAGAGCATCGAACGCGGCTTCGAACGCGGCGGGTGCAAGCTCCAGCGCGGCCACCGAGGGCGCCTTGATGCGGTCGAACAAGGCCGTGTATTCGAGCACGGCGGCGTCGCCGCGCGCCCGCACATCGACGATGATATTGGCGACCGAGGCGTCGATCGCCTCGTCCTGGGCGGTGTTAACCGCCGTCAGTCGCGCAAGCGCCGCGGCAAAGTCCGCGGCCGACGAATCGAGACGGCGCATTTCAGCCACGGAGGTCAGGCCCTACTGCGTGCGCTGGCGGCACTGGGCGCGTCCGCAGTACCTGGTGCGCTCGGCGCGCTCCGGGCAATGGCGTCCAGCAACGGCTGGAGTGAGTCGCGTTTGAGCTTGAGCGACGCTGGATTGACGATCAATCGCGCGCTTATCGCCATAATATCTTCCACGGCGACGAGATCGTTGGCCCTGAGCGTATTGCCGCTGCTGACCAGATCGACGATGGCATCGGCAAGTCCCACTAGCGGCGCGAGCTCCATCGATCCGTAGAGCCTTATAAGGTCGACATGCATGCCCTTGGCCGCGAAATGCTCGCGTGCGGTCACGACATATTTGGTCGCGACGGAAAGGCGCGCGCCGCGCTTGAGCGCGCCCTCGTAGTCGAAGCCGGCTTTGGCGGCGACCACCATCCGGCAGCGGCCGATGCCGAGATCGACCGGTTGATACAAGCCCTCCCCGCCGTGCTCCAGAAGCACGTCCTTGCCGGCGACGCCCAGATCGGCGGCGCCGCGCTGAACGTAGGTGGGGACATCGGATGCGCGGACGACGATGAAGCGAACGTCCGAATGGTTGCTGCCGATGATGAGCTTGCGCGAGGTTTCAGGATCCTCGGCCGGAGCAATGCCCGCCGCGGCGAGCAGCGGCAAGGTCTCGTCGAAGATGCGACCCTTGGACAGCGCGATAGTAAGCATGGCCATGAGCGCTTCGCAAACGCATATTCTAGCAGCCGAAGGCGAGCACGCCGACGCGGCGCCTCTAGGCGAGGCGATGGATGCGCGCGCCGAGCGCGGAGAGCTTTTCCTCGATCCGCTCATAACCGCGATCGAGGTGATAGATGCGATCGATCACCGTCTCGCCCTCCGCGATCAGGCCGGCGATGACCAGGCACGCGGATGCGCGCAGATCGGTCGCCATGACCGTGGCGCCGGTGAGCGCGCGCACGCCCTTGACGATCGCCGTATTGCCTTCAACCTCGATGTCCGCGCCCAGACGCTTCAATTCCTGCACGTGCATCATGCGGTTTTCGAAAATGGTCTCAGTAATGACCGCGGTGTCGTCGGCGATGGTCATCGGCGCCATCAACTGCGCCTGCATGTCGGTAGGAAATCCCGGGTAAGGCATGGTTCGCAGCGCCACCGACTTAAGCGACTTGGAGCCGTGCTGGCGCTT
>DATNNK010000109.1:0-5040 GCA_035601875.1 Casimicrobiaceae bacterium
CGAAGGACATCATCGCGCGCGCTGCGTTCGCGATCGAGTCGCGGTGGTGGGCAGCCCTCACAGGGCTCGTGCTTACCGCTGGCGCCGTGTGGCTGATCGTGGCGTTCTTGCTGCCGCTCGCCGCGGAGCCGGTTTCAAGGCGCATCAGCCCCACGGTCGAGGCTTTTCTGGGCAAGCGAACACTTGAATTTCTCGACCGCACGATCTTCAAGCCGTCGACGCTGACCGAGCAGGAAACCGCAGAGCTCGAAGAAAAGTACGCTCGGTTTGTCGAAGGCGAAGACGCGCAAAGGTACCGGCTCGAGTTCCGCCATGGGGGGATGCCGAACGCGCTCGCGCTGCCGGGAGGCACCATCGTCGTCACCGATGAATTGGTGCGCGCAACCGCCAACGATGCCGAATTTCTCGCCGTCGTCGCCCACGAAATCGGTCACGTCCGCGGCCACCATGCGATGCGCTTGGTGCTGCAGGATTCCGGACTGGCGGTCCTCATGACGGCGCTGGCAGGCAACGCCGTCGGCACCACGATTCTTGCGGTCGCGCTACCCGCGGTTTTGCTGAGGACGCGCTATTCACGGCAGTTCGAATCGGAGGCCGACGACTATGCGTTTGCAATGTTGAAGCGGCACGGCCAGTCGCCGCAGGCGTTCGCCGACCTGATGCGCCGGCTGCGTCTAGAACTGCATGCGAAGGAAGAGTCGGGCTCGCTTCTTCAATATCTGAGCACCCATCCCGCCACCGAGGAGCGGATTCAGCGCGCGGAGCAGCAACGCTAAAGCATGCAATGTCGGACACCGATGTCCTGATTGCCGGTGCCGGACCAACCGGCCTTGTCCTGGCGCTTTGGCTCCAGCGACTGGGTGTGCGCGTGCGCATCGTCGACAAGGTGGCCGAACCGGGGACCACCTCGCGCGCACTGGTGCTTCATGCTCGCACGATGGAGCTGTACCACCAGATCGGCATCGCCGAAGGTGTCGTTGGGCAGGCGCTCAGATTCGCGGCAATAAACTTGTGGGTGCGCGGCAACAAGATGGCGCGGATTGCCTTGGGCGATATCGGTGCCGGAGTGAGCGCCTACCCCTACATGTTGATTTTCCCCCAGGATCAACACGAGCGGTTTCTCATCGAGCGGCTGCGGGAAAACGGCGTCCGGATCGATCGACCGACGGAGGTCCTCGGCTTCGAGGAGCGAGGCGATCGCGTGGCGGTCAACCTGAAGCACGCGGACGGCAGCGATGAAACCTGCGAAGCAGCCTTCCTCGCGGGTTGCGATGGCGCGCGCTCCATCGTCCGGGAGTTCCTGCACACCGGCTTTCCGGGAGGGACCTACAAGCATTTGTTCTACGTCGCCGACGTGGAGGCGACCGGCCCGGTAATGAACGAAGAGCTGCATCTTGCGCTCGACGAGGCTGATTTTCTGGCTGTGTTTCCGATGAAGGGCAACGAACGCGTGCGTCTCATCGGGACAGTCGAACAAGCGTCGGAAACGCAACACGACTCGCTCGAATGGAAAGACCTGAGCCGCAGCGTCATCGAACGCCTGGGCATCGATGTGACGCGAGTCAACTGGTTCTCGACCTATCATGTGCATCATCGCGTCGCCGCTCACTTCCGGGCGGGCCGCACGTTTCTACTGGGGGACGCAGCGCATATTCACAGCCCCGTGGGCGGCCAGGGAATGAATACCGGCATCGGCGACGCGGCAAATCTGGCGTGGAAGCTCGCCGCGGTGTTGCAAGACCGCGCAAACCATGGAATCCTCGACACGTTCGAGCCAGAGCGGATCGCATTTGCGCAACGGCTTGTCGCGACGACGGATCGGGCTTTTCAGCTCGTCATCAGCGACGGACGCCTCGCGAGATTCGTGCGGCTGCACGTGGTTCCACGTGTGCTGCCTGTGCTCTTCTCGAAGAATATCACGCGACGATTCATGTTTCGCACCGTGTCGCAGACCGCGATCGAATATCGCCGCAGCAACTTGAGCGCTGGCGTCGCGGGAAAGATCCGTGGTGGCGACCGCCTGCCGTGGATCAAGCTCGGTCCATCGCCGGGCGGCCACCCCGACAACTTTGCCCCGTTGGCGTCGCTCGACTGGCAGCTGCACGTCTATGGCGATGTCGCGCCGGCGATCTCCGGCGTCTGCAAGGCGATGCGTTTGCCGCTGCACTCGTTTCCCTGGCAGCAAGCCATGCATTCCGCCGGTTTCGTTCGCGGCGCGGTTTATCTTATTCGTCCGGATGGCTATGTCGGATTCGCGGATCGCGAAGCGAACGCGGCGAAGCTCCAGCAATATCTGAGCGATCGGCAAATTCGGCCGCGCGAGCCGTCCTGAAGAACCTAAGAATGCGCTCGCACAAAAGGCCATGGCGACGCGACGGCGCGTCGAGCCCACACCTCGCGCACGACCGCGCCTGTGATACGGTTACGTTTACCATGGCGCTTCATCAATATTGGCAAAACATAAGGTTCACCATGCATTGGACGGCGCGGCGACGCTTCATTTATTTGATCGCGGCGTGGCTCGGGTTGGGATCGATCGCCCTCGCCCAGACTTTTCCGTCAAAGGTGGTGAAGATCACGGCACCGTATGCCGCCGGCGCGGGACCTGCGATCTTCACGCGCATCATGGCGGACAAGCTGTCGAAAGCGTGGTCGCAGCCGGTGATCGTCGACGCGAAGCCGGGAGCGAGCGGGTTTATCGCGATCGGGGCGGTGAAAAACGCCGCGCCCGACGGCCATGAGCTTCTCGTCGTGAGCAACGCGCACGTGGCCATCAATCCGGCGCTCTACAAGACGCTGCCTTACGACCCGCGGAAGGACTTCGTTCCGGTGGCGATGTTTTATCACACGCCGTTTTTCCTCACGGTGTCGACCGCAGGGCCCTATCCAAGCGTGCCGGCGCTGATTGCCGCGGCCAAGGCAAATCCGGGCACGGTTTCCTATGGCTCGTCGTACGTCGGAAGCCCGTCGCATCTCGGAAGCGCGGAGTTCGAGTTCCTCACCGGCACCAAGATGATCCACGTTCCCTACAAGGACCAGTCGCAAATGTACGTGGCGATCGCAGGTGGTGACGTCGGTTGGGCGTTCTCCACGCTCGGCTCCGCGCTGCCGCTGATGCAAAGCGGGCGCCTCAAGCTGATCGCGATTGCCGCCAGGCACAGGCTCAGGACGCTGCCCGACGTGCCGACGCTCGAAGAGGCCGGCGGCCCCGCCGGCATGGTGGTCGACTCGTGGCTTGCGGTGCTCGCGCCGCGCGGGACTCCGCCCGAAATCGTGCGCAGGATCAATGCGGACATCAACAGGCAGCTCGCGGATCCGGAAGTTCTGGAGCAACTTCAGCGATTCGGATTCGAGCCAGCGCCCGGGACACCGGAGCAGCTTGCCGATACCATCCGCGCCGAGGAAAAGAAATTCGCCGAGCTGGTGCGCCGTACCGGCGCAACCGCCGACTGAACACTGCTCTTACCCGCCCAAGGGCTTAAGCTCCGCGACGGCCGCATAGTACTCCCACGCGCGCTCGACGATGGCGGGAGCGAGCTGATCGCGCACGCGTTCGGCTTCTTCCGGCGCGTACGCGCGAATGCGTCCGGCATCGCCGCCAGCCGCGGCAAGCATGCGCAGCTGCAAGGCGGCGCTCTCTTCGAGAAAGCACGCCGCGATCGTCGCCGTGCGGACGTCCGCCGCGGCCGTGGTAATGCCATGCCCGCGCATCATGATTGCGATGCCCCTGCCGAGCCTCTGCGCCAGCAGGTCGCCCAGCTCGCGCGTGCGGATGAGGCCGACGCGCTTGAATTCAGCGACGCCATCCGCAAACGCGCCGCCCTGGTTATGAACGATGCGATGCGGCTCGCCAATCTGGGTCAGACATACGCAGGCCGGCGGATGCGCATGCACGACGCCGCCGATGTCGCCGCGGGCCGCGTAGGTGCGTGCATGAATCCAGAGCTCGCTGTTCGGCGTGCCCTTGCCCGATAGCAATTTTCCATCCGTGTCGAGAACCAGCAGCGATTTCTCGTCGGCAAATCCGGGAGAGCGTCGCGGCGGAAAAAGAAACGTGTCGGTGCCCGGAATGCGCGCGCTGACGTGGCCGAATGCGTTCGAGAGCCCAAGGCGCTCGATGATGCGGTTGGCCAGCGCCACCTCGTGCCGCAGAGCTTTTCTTGCGTTCACGATCATCGCAATCGATACGTCAGCACGTGGCCATTCCGCGTCGTCGATCGCAAGCCTATCCACTCCCTCTCGGGCGAGTACCACACCTCGATACGGTTCCTCTCGGTATCGATGCGGAAATGGTCCGCTGCAACCGAGCTTCCTCGTATCTCGATCTGCTCTTGGCCCAGTGGTTGCACGGTCACTGGCGTCCAGGCGCCGGTCTGGACGTTCAACAGATGCGTCTGTTTCAGCACCAGCGGGTTCCAGTAAGCGAAGCTCATCACGCATGGAGCCAATCGCTCGTGTCCACGCGGTCCATCGATCGCGAAGCCATCGGCATTCAGGCGGCCCGTGACCGTCGTCACGTTGCCCTTTTCCTCGGTCCGCGTGTCGAGACGCGTGAGACAATTCGCCTGCCAGGTTTCCTCGGCCTGCTGCCGATATGCATTCACGCCGAGCAGGCCGAAATGCATGTCGCTTTGAACGGTTCGCGCGTCGCCGTTCTCGCCAAGAACGATATCGTGTGAGCCGATCGACAAGCCGTCAACGCTGACATCGAAGTGCCACTCGCGGGCGGACGCGGGGATGGCGGCGAGCAATCCGAGCAACAGCGTCAGGATGATGGACAAGGCCACAGATTTACCATAATCGATAACATGGGGCAGGCGCAACAGCCATGACGCACGACCTCGTCTCACTCCTCGGCCAATACGGTTTGGCGGTGGTGTTCGCCAACGCGGCGCGGGTCGCCAAGATTCTGATGAACAGCGGCTTCACCAAGGTGCGTCCGTTGCATGGCGGCTCGAGGCATGGATTGCGGCCGGCTACGAAGTCGAGACGCTGCCTGCGGGGGAGCCGACCGTGATGGTGTCCGTGGCCCCCGGAATT
>DATNNK010000110.1:0-8501 GCA_035601875.1 Casimicrobiaceae bacterium
AGAATAATTGGCACGGGTTGGCGCAGGCGAGCGGCGAGCATCAACGCGAGGAGCTGTGTTTTGTCGCCGATCTCGCCAAGCGCGACCACGACCATCGACACCAGAAAAGCTTCCATGCAGAACCGTGCGTTTGAACTTGCCGGGCCTTCGGTCCGATTCGCCGGCTCTTCGTACCTTATACGTGAATTGCAACCTTACCTTCGCCGGCTGGCGCCTATTCCCGGGCGCCTGCACCCCACTCGCTACGCGAGCGGCGCCGGCTCCTTGCACCTTATCGCAAACCGCAGTGTCGCGCGTCGCCGGCGAGCGCCGATACGCGGGCGCTCGCACCCCACGCTACGCGAGCGGGACCTGGCTCGCTGCTCACAGCGCCCGCCTTTCGTCGGATCGCGGGCAACGTTTGCCGACCAACGCGGTCCGAGGAGAGGGATGTAGGGCGAGAGGCTGCTAGAATTCCAAATCTACCGGCAATCGCGATTCGCCCCACCTTAACTCGCTCGCCACCACAGGACACCGATCCGGGCCAGACCATGCCACGCTCCATTGCTTTCACGACGCTCCTGTTCATGCTGGTCATGGCGTGCGTAGGCGTTCGTGTCTCCGACGCGGCGCCGGTCCGCACCGCACACGTCGAGGCCGAGCTCGTCGCCGAACAAAGCGCGCTGATACCGGGCCGCCCGAACACCGTCGCACTGCGCCTCGTCATGGAGCGCGGCTGGCATACTTACTGGCAGAACGCGGGCGACTCGGGGCTGCCCACTACCCTGGCCTGGAAACTCCCCGATGGATTGAAGGCGGGGCCGATCCAGTGGCCCGCGCCGCGTGCGCTGCCCGTCGGTCCCTTGGTCAACTATGGCTACGAGGGCGAGGTCCTGCTGTTGAGCGACATCGCCACCGTTCCCGATTTCCTGAGCGGCAAGACCGTGACGCTGTCAGCGCGCGCGGATTGGCTGGTGTGCAAGGAAATCTGCATCCCGGAAGGCGCCGATCTGTCGCTCTCCTTGCCGGTAATCGCCGATGCGGCTCAGGTCCGGCGCGATGCGCGCTGGACCGATGCGATCGCAAAAGCTCGCGCGAGCCTGCCGCGACCGGCTGACGATTGGAGCGTGACAGCGACAGGTCGTGGCTCGACGGTCGAGCTGCATCTGGTTTCCAAGGCGGTCCCTGCGCCCGGACGCGAGCGTCCCGCCGCCATCGCCGGCTCACATTTTTTTCCGTACGTCGAAGGACAGATCGAGGCTTCCGGCGGCCAGTCGCTCACGCGTCAGGGAACCGACTGGAGCATGAGCTTGCCGGTGGCGAGCCAGCGCGTCGGGGAATTCAAACGCGTGGCGGGCGTGCTGGTCTCGGGCGACGCCAGCGCGCCGCGTGCGCTGGCCATCGACGCGCCATTGAGCGGGAGCGTTGTCGCAGGTTCCACGGCACCGGCGCTCACCGCGCCGGTATTGAAGCTGACGCCGGCCGCGACGGGAGCGGACACTGCGCTTTCACTCGGTACGGCAATCTTTTTTGCGCTCGTTGGCGGCGTGCTTCTCAATCTGATGCCGTGCGTGTTTCCGGTGCTCTCGCTCAAGATACTCGGCTTCGCTACGCATCGCGAAAACAACGCAGCGATGCGTCACCACGGCCTCGCATTCGGCGCCGGTGTCTTGGTGTCGTTCTGGTTGCTTGCCGGTGTCCTGATCGCCTTCCGCGCCGCGGGCCAGCAATTGGGCTGGGGGTTCCAGCTGCAATCGCCGGCGACGATCGCTGCCCTCGCGGTCCTCTTCTTTGTGCTCGCGCTGAACCTGTCCGGAGTGTTCGAGATTCGCCAGTTCGTACCCTCGTCGCTGGCCACGTGGAACGCGAAAAACCCACTGCTCAACGACGTGCTGTCCGGTGCGCTCGCCGTGGTGGTCGCGTCGCCCTGCTCGGCCCCATTCATGGGTGCCGCGCTCGGCTATGCGCTTGCCGGACCGACGGCCTCGACCTGGGTCGTGTTTACCGTGCTGGCGATCGGCATGGCGCTGCCCTATGTATTGCTCGCCTACTTCCCCACCTGGCGCAAAAGCCTTCCCAAGCCAGGCGCGTGGATGCTGCGGCTCAAGCATTTGCTCGCGTTTCCGCTTTATGCGACGGTGCTGTGGCTTGCCTGGGTGCTCGGCGCGCAACTGGACAACGACGCCGTGTTGCGGCTCGGTATCACGCTGCTGCTGATCGCGCTCGGACTCTGGGCATGGCAAACGATGCGCACCGGCGGCGCTCGCGGCTGGGGCATTGCTGCCGCGGCGAGCATTGCCGGCGCGCTTGCCGTGGGCGGGCCGATCGTGGCAACCTCGGCGTTGGACGCCGAGTCGAATGTCGCCAAGCGCTCAGCGGCCGATGGCCCGTGGAGCGAATATTCCGCCGCCCGCGTTTCGCAACTCGTCGCCGCGGGGCACCCGGTATTTGTCGAGTTCACCGCCGCGTGGTGCGTCACCTGCCAGGTCAACAAGCGGCTGGTGCTGGATACCGATGCGGTGCGGGATGCTTTCACGCGTCAGAAGGTCGCGTTGCTGCAGGCCGACTGGACGCGTCGCGATCCGGCGATCGGTGCCGCGCTGGCCGCGCTTGGCCGCAACGGCGTTCCGGTGTATGTTTTCTTCCGACCCGGCAAGGAACCGCTGCTCTTGCCGGAAGTCCTAACAAGGCAGGATATCCTCGACGCCGTCGACACGCCGCAATCTGCGCGCAGCGGCATCATCCCCTCGACCGGAGGCTGACATGAATATGAAACACCGCGTCTTCACCATCGTGAGCGCTCTCGCCTTTGCGACCGCCGCGACTTCAGCGCTCGCCGCCGCTGCGGGACAGACCGCGCCGGACTTCACCCTCACCGACACCCACGGCAAGGCAGTGCGCCTGTCCGACTATCGGGGCAAATACGTCGTCCTGGAGTGGACCAATCCCGACTGCCCGTTCGTGCAGCGGCACTACAACACGCGCAATATGCCGGGGCTGCAGAAGGAATGGGGTACCCGCGATGTCACGTGGCTGTCGATCGACTCCTCGAACCGCGACAGCGGCGAATTCAAGACTGGCGCCCAGCTCGACGCGTGGATGAGCGCGCACGAAGGATCACAAAAAGCAGTGCTCATCGACGGCGACAGCGCGACCGCGCGACTCTATGCCGCCAAGACGACTCCGCACATGTTCGTGATCAGCCCTGAAGGACGCATTGTCTACGCAGGTGCCATCGACGATCGCCCCGGAGCGTCGGCGGACGAGACGCGCAAGGCGAAGAACTACGTGCGCACGGCGCTGACCGCTGCCACCGGGGGTGCCGCAGTCGACCCGGCGAATACCACGCCGTACGGATGTTCGATTAAGTACTGAACGCGTCCGTCTCCGCATCGTAAATAGTCCGATAGAGCCAGCCGGGTCATGCCGGCTGGCTTTTTTTTCTTCGTCCGGTATGCTGCGACGACGATCCAAACGGCCCGGAGAAAAATGGCGGATGCATCGTGCCAAGAGCGGCGCCCGCCGCGCTACGCGCCTGCGGTATTGTTGCCATGTCTGTGCTTGCTTTGCGCCTGCGGTCCACGCGCCGAACAGCCGCTGCAGGGTTACGTCGAAGGCGAATATGTTCGCGTCGCCGCGCCGTTTGCCGGCACGCTGCAAGAGCTCTCCGTGCAGCGCGGCGGCCAGGTGACCGCCGGCGCGCCGCTGTTCACCCTCGAGCGCGAGAATGAAATCGCCGGCCGGCGTCAGGCGGAGCAGCAACTGCAGGCGGCCAATGCGCGACTCGCCAACCTCAAGACCGGTAAGCGGCCGCCGGAAGTCGCGACGGTGGCCGAGCAGTTGCGCCAGGCGATGGCGGCGCGCGAGTTGTCGGCGGCGAATCTCCGGCGTCAGGAGTCGCTGTACAAGTCAGGTTTCATCAGCGGCGCCGCGGTCGACGATGTGCGCATGCGGCTCAAGAACGACGACGCACACGTTCAAGAGCTGCAGGCTGCGGTAGAGACGGCCAAAATGCCGGCGAGGCCGGACGAGATTCGCGCCGCGCGGGCGGACGCGGATGCGGCGCGGCATGCGCTGGCGCAGGCGGATTGGCGGCTCGGGCAACGCGCCGTCACCGCGCCTGCGAACGGTCGCGTGAGCGATACGTATTTCGTCGTTGGCGATTGGGTGCCGGCAGGCGCGGTGGTGGCGAGCCTGTTGCCGCCGGGCAACATCAAAGTTCGATTTTTTGTCCCGGAGCCCAAGCTCGGCACCTTACGACCGGGGCAGGTGGTCCGATTCTCATGCGACGGATGCGGCGACGCCATGAGCGCGACCATCAGCTTTATCGCCGATCGCGCGGAGTTCACGCCGCCGGTCCTTTATTCGAAGGAAAACCGCGCCAAGCTGGTGTACCTGGTGGAAGCCAAGCCGGAAGCAGGAGTCGCCATCCGGCTCAATCCCGGCCAGCCGGTCGATGTCGCCTTGCCAGGAGCACGGAGTTGACGATGGAGGCCGCGCACGGTTCCGACGTGGTCATCGACGTGCGAGGCTTGAACAAGCACTTCGGCGACAACCACGCGGTCAGGGATCTCGCCTTGACGGTGCGGCGAGGCGAGATCTTCGGTTTTCTCGGTCCCAACGGCAGCGGCAAGACGACGTCGATACGCATGCTCTGCGGATTGTTGACTCCTGACAGCGGAGAGGGAACGTGCCTCGGTTACGACATTCTGCGCGAGACCAAGGCGATCAAGCGTCACGTCGGCTACATGACGCAGCGGTTTTCGTTCTGGGAAGATTTGACCCTGCGCGAGAACCTGAACTTCATCGCCCGCATGTACGGCATGAGCGAGCGCCGGCGCCACGTCGACGAGACGCTCGCGCGCCTGAAACTCACCGAACGCGGCAACCACCTTGCCGGCACGCTCTCGGGCGGCTGGAAGCAGCGCCTCGCACTCGCCGCGTGTCTCTTGCACGCGCCCGACTTGCTGTTGCTCGACGAGCCGACCGCCGGCGTCGATCCCAAGGCGCGCCGCGATTTCTGGGACGAGTTGCACGCGCTGGCGGCGCTTGGCATCACGGTCCTGGTCAGCACCCACTACATGGACGAAGCAGAACGCTGCCACAAGCTCGGTTACATCTTGAACGGCAGATTGCTGGCGCAGGGCACCGCGAGCGAGGTCATCGCGAGCCAGGCGCTGGTCACGTGGGCGGTCGAGGGCGAGGACCTGCCCGCGCTCGCGGCGAAGCTGCGCACGCTGCCCGCGGTCGATCAAGTCGCGTCGTTCGGCAATGTGCTGCACGTC
The DNA here is from genome assembly GCA_035601875.1 of Casimicrobiaceae bacterium. Lineage (GTDB taxonomy): Bacteria > Pseudomonadota > Gammaproteobacteria > Burkholderiales > Casimicrobiaceae > PALSA-1003. The sequence continues at coordinate 5,265 of DATNNK010000110.1, forward strand.
ACGGGCCCGAATCGCGAGCTGCTGAAAGCGGCGTTGGCACCCGTGATGGATGAGCCGGGACGGCACTGGCGCGAGGTCGAGCCTGGTCTCGAGGATGTGTTCATCCATCTGATGCGCGATGTCGACCAGCAGGAGGAGCTGACGCAATGAGCCAGTGGTTCTCGTTTTCGCGCTGGCTCGGCATCGTCGGCAAGGAATTCATTCAGCTCAAGCGCGATCGGCTGACCTTCGGCATGATCGTCGGGATTCCGGTGGTGCAGTTGATCCTGTTCGGATTCGCGATCAACTCCGATCCCAAGCACTTGCCCACCGCCGCGCTGATCGCCGACCGGGGAGAGTTTTCGCGCAGCATTCTCGCGGGTCTCAAGAACAGCAGTTATTTCGAGTACATTGGCGAGGCCGCGAACGAGCAGGAAAGCGATCGCATGCTGGCCACGGGCGAAGCGCAGTTCGTGGTGACGATCCCAGCGGACTTCTCGCTGCGGCTGGTGCGCGGCGAGCGCCCGGCGTTACTCCTGGAAGCGGACGCCACCGATCCCTCCGCCACCGGCAACGCGATCGCCGCGGTCAATCAGCTCGCGCAAACGGTACTGGCGCACGATCTGACCGGGCCGCTGGCGCCCCTTGCCGGGAGCGCAGGCGCGTTCGAGGTCCGCGTCCACGCGCGCTACAACCCGGAGGCGATCACCCAGTACAACATCGTGCCCGGGCTGATGGGAGTCATCCTGACCATGACCATGGTGATGATGACGGGGCTGGCGATCACGCGCGAGCGCGAACGCGGCACCATGGAGAACCTGCTCGCGACGCCGGCCACCGTGCTCGAGGTGATGACCGGCAAGATCGTTCCCTATGTGCTGATCGGCTTGATCCAGGTAACGCTGGTGCTGACGCTGGCGCGGCTCTTGTTCGGCGTGCCGATCCACGGCAGCCTCACGGTGCTCTACCTCGCGGTGCTGGTATTCATCGCCGCCAACCTGACCCTCGGACTTACTTTCTCGTCGCTCGCGCGCAACCAGCTGCAGGCGATGCAGATGACGTTCTTCTTCTTCCTGCCCTCGATGCTGCTTTCGGGTTTCATGTTTCCGTTTCGCGGCATGCCGACCTGGGCCCAGGACATCGGCGAAGCGTTGCCGCTGACCCATTTTCTGCGCGTGGTGCGCGGTGTCCTGCTCAAGGGCAACGGCTGGCCCGAGGTCATTCCGGAAACGTGGCCGATCGCGCTCTTCGGGGTGGTGGTGATCGCGATCGGCCTGCGGACGTTTCGCAGCACCCTGGATTGACTCAGCACACTTTTTCGTGCCGGCTTACTTCGGCACAAACTGAACCGACAGTCTTCCGAAGTCGCCGAACGCAACAACCAGCGGCATGTCGAGAGGCACGTCGACCATCCCACAATACGACCCGGTGGTGACCAGCTGTCCCGCGGTCAACCCGGCGCCGCGCGAGGCGAGGTGGTTCGCGAGCCAGACGAGCGGCCGCAGCGGATGGCCGTCGGGGTGCTCGCCGTCGCGCACGAGCAGCTGGCCGTTCGGCGTGTCGATGGTGATACGCAATGCCGCCAGCGGCAGCGCCAATCCATCGACCACCACCGGACCGACAAAGAGGCCCTGGTTGGCGATGCTGTCGGCGAGGAATTCGGGATAGCTCAGCGCCGCGGGGTCGGCGTATCGCGGTCCGATGAGCTCGAGCACGGCGCGCGTTTCGCGTATTGCTGCGCGCACTTCCGCCTCGCTATAGGACGCGGCACGCGGCGGAAGATCGCGGCCGATGACAAAGGCGATCTCCGGCTCGATTCGAGCCTTTCCCTCGATCGGCAGAATCGCACAGGGTGAATTCGACGTGATGGTGGACGCGAAAATGGGTGCGACGGCGACCTCGCGCGCGGCGCTTGGCAGCGAGCATTTCCAGCCGCCTATCGCCGCGCCAAGGAGCTCACGCACGCGCTCTTGAATCGCCAACGCATCCGCGACATCGGCCGGACGGCAGGCCTCGGGCAGGCGCTCGCCGGCGCGACGCGAAGCGCGGGCGGCGACGAGATGGCGGGCAGCGGCATCGCGCATTTCAGCGGTGAAGCGGGACATCACGGCTCCTCATTGACCGCTCCAGGATGTACTGCTACAGGATGTACTGCGACAGGTTTTCGTCCTTGACGATGCCGGCCAGCCGCTCGTCGACGTACGCAGCGTCGATGGAAACGGTTGCGCCCTGGAGCTTTGTCGCGTCAAAGGACACGTCATCGAGCAGCCGCTCCATGACCGTATAAAGCCTTCGCGCGCCGATATTCTCCTGACGTTCGTTGACGGCGAACGCGATTTCAGCCAGGCGTCGCACACCCTCGGGCTGAAAATCGATATCGATGCGCTCGGTTGCGAGCAGGGCCTGGTACTGCCGCGTGAGGCAGGCGTCCGTCGCGGTGAGGATCTGCTCGAAGTCGGCAACCGAGAGCGAGGAGAGCTCGACGCGGATCGGGAAGCGTCCCTGCAATTCGGGAATCAGATCCGATGGCTTGGCGAAATGAAACGCGCCGCTGGCGATAAACAGAATGTGATCGGTCTTGATCATGCCGTATTTGGTTGCCACCGACGTGCCCTCGACCAGGGGCAGCAAATCCCGTTGCACGCCCTGGCGCGAAACATCGGCGCCATGGGTGTCCTGCCGGCTGGCAATCTTGTCGATCTCGTCCAGGAACACGATGCCGTCTTGCTCCACGGCGCGCAGCGCCTTGAAGCGGATCTCCTCCTCGTTCACGAGCTTCATCGCCTCCTCGTCGCAGATCAGGCGCAGCGCCTCGCGGATCCGCAGCGTCCGGCGCTTGCGTCGCGTCCCGCCCAGGTTCGCGAACATGCCCTGGATCTGCTGCGTGAGCTCCTCCATGCCCGGCGGGGCGAGGATCTCCATGCTCGCCGCGGACTGGGCCACGTCGATCTCGATCTCCTTGTCGTCGAGCTTGCCCTCGCGCAGCATCTTGCGGAAGCGCTGGCGCGTCGAGTTCGCGTCGTTGCCCTCGGCCGGCGGAACCCCGGGCAGCAGCGCGTCGAGCACGCGCTCCTCGGCGACGTCCTCGGCGCGCGGCCTCACCTTGTGCATCTCCTGCTCGCGGGTGGCCTTGATCGCGATCTCGACCAAGTCGCGCACGATCGAGTCGACGTCGCGGCCCACGTAGCCCACCTCGGTGAACTTGGTCGCCTCGACCTTGAGGAACGGCGCGCCGGCGAGCCGCGCCAGCCGCCGCGA
>DATNNK010000111.1:0-2785 GCA_035601875.1 Casimicrobiaceae bacterium
TGCTCAATATCCTAGGCGGCGAGTCGAGTGAAGTGACGCCGGTAGGTCACGAATATTCCGGAGGCAATGTCGTGTTCGGCACGTCGCCCGGCCGCCGCGGCCAGGTACTGGAAACCAAGCTCGGTAGCGTTCCGGTTTACAACAACGTCCGCGAAGGTCTTGTCGACGGCCATCACTTTAACTGCGGCGTGATCTATCTTCCGCCTTCGGCAGCGCGCGACGGGGTGGCCGATCTCATCCGAGTGAACCCGGAGCTCAAGAAGATTTTCATCGTGACCGAAAAAATGTCGGTTCACGACGCGCGCGAGATCCGCGCCATGGGACAGCAGAACGGCATCGACATCTTTGGCGGCAACAGCCTAGGCGTTGCCGACGCGTGGCAGCAAGTACGCATCGGCGGCGCGCTGGGCGGCGACGCTCCCGCCGAGGCGCTGAAAAAAGGCTCGATCGCGATCTTCTCCAACTCGGGCAATTTCACCACCACCATCGCTACTTACTTGCGCATGGCGGGGTGGGGAACCACCACGCTCATTTCCAGCGGCAAGGACGTGTACATTCACTATGCCGCGCCCGAGTTCGCGTTCGCGCTCGCCAATGACGCGCGTAGCAAGGCAGCGGTGCTATATGTCGAGCCCGGCGGTTACTACGAGTTCGACGCCGTATTTACCAAGCCGGTCGTGGCGTGCGTGGTCGGACGCTGGAAGGCGAAGCTCACGCGCGCGGTCGGGCATGCGGGCGCGATGGCGGGTGGCAACGACGACGCCGCCGGCAAGGAGCGCTGGTTCATGGAAAAGTTCGGCGTCGACGGCATCTATACGCCCGGAAAGCCGATCTTGTCGGCCAAGGGCGCGGTCGTGGTCAACATCGCGCACATTCCCATGGCCTTGACCGCGCTAATGCAGGAAAACGCGACCCGGCCGGACTTTGCGGCCGAAGGCAGCCTCGCGCTCAAGCCCTGGTTTGGCGCGAACCAGGGGCTCGACCTTCCACGCGAGCTCGATATTCCGGTAGTCGAGGCGACGCCACCGTACAACGAGCAAATCGCCGCGTTAGCCAAGCAGATCGGCGCGGTCTTGCCGAGGCAGTCGATGAAGGATTGTTCGGGCGCGTCGCAAATGGATGCCAAGACCCAGATCACCAGCCTGCACGGCGTGTCGATGCTCGACGCCGCGCAATATCCGCTTGAGGCAAACGTCAACCTCGCGCTGCTGCACGAGGCCGGCGGCGAGAACGACCGGAAGCTCATCAACGTCGCGATTGGCGCGGAGCTTAATTTGCACGGCAGCCCCGCGCTCGCCGCGGCGCAGGCATCGCGCGATGCCGGCAACGCGCCGAACAGCGTGCTCGCGGCGGCAGCCAGCATCATCGGGCCGCGATCGGTGCAGCGCGCGCGCCAGGCGTCTTCGGCGCTTATCGATCTGTTCGCGTCGGCCGGCCTCAAGAGCGCGCTGGACGAGAGTTTCGACGTGGGGGCCATCGCAACGGACAAGACGGCGCGCGAGCTTCTTGTGAGCGGCGAGCGCGATGCCAAAGCCGAGGCGATGCTGGCCGGTCTGAAGGCGCGCGGCGCGAAGTCGGTGTTCGTACGCTATCTCGAAAGCCTCGGGGGGCATCCGGGTGCCGATGCTGTCCTTGCGGCCATTACGGCTACGCTTGCCTGGGGCCCTCTGATGCGCAAGCGAGTTTCAAGGCTGACGGCGGAAGCCGTGCCATGGTGGACGCGGCTATTCGGCACCTTGATCGGAGCGTCGGTGAGCGCGGATCGCCATGAAGCCGATCGCTTCTGCGGAATGACCACTGCGGAAATTCTGGACAAGCGCTCGCTGACCGAACTCGCATACGTGGCGCTGCTCGGTCTCGAGCCGGAGCCGGCCAATCTGTTCGCGTTTCAGACGCTGGTCGGCTTGTTGCTGACCAACGGCCCAGGGGCGATCTCGGCGCAAGGCGCGAAAGGCGCGGTGTCCGCGGACGGCCCCGAATCGCCGGAGCGCGTGCAACTGAATAAGGCGCTGGTGGGCTTTCTCACCCACTCCGGATATACGCATGGCGGAAACGGCTACGAGGGCATCGCGTTTCTCCTTGAACAGTTCCGCGACGCGGACCTCGAGGATCCTACCGATCCCAAGCACGGCATCGACCTCAAGGCGCTGGCGATGCGCTACGTGGACGAGTACGCGCGCTACAAGTCCAAGAAGAAGACTGCGGGAAGCCTCGACATCCAGAAAATCCCCGGTGTGAATCATCCAGTGTTCAAGGATAGGCCGGTGAACTACGATCCGCGCGAAGTCTACGTGCGCGAGTTCTTTGAAAAGCGCGGCGAGTACAACGTGTTCCACGCGTACTATCACGCGCTGGTGCAGGCGCTCTTTGACGAGGGCGTTTCGCGTACGGTCTATTGTGTGAACATCGACGCGGTGATCGCGGCACTGCTCCTGAAAATGCTATGGCAGCCCTACCGCAGCGGGGCGTTTCCAGAACAGGCGCTGGAAACGGCGGCATTCACGATCTTCCTTTACCCGCGCATGCTGGGCTGCGCTGCAGAGATCGACGATCACGTCAATCGCGGGCGCAACATGGATACGCGCACGCCTGCGTCGCAGTGTCGGTTCGTGGCATGACTGCTAAACCGTGTCTAGATAAAGCCGAATAGGAATTCCCATGATTCAGTAATTTCACCCCTGTAAGAGGCAGAGTGAACGGGCGCCACCCACAGGGTTCATCGCGTCCACGCCTGGGTCGCCGTGGCCGGCGTCAGTCGATCGCCCATTGCTTTTCCCGCTTGGCG
>DATNNK010000112.1:0-2834 GCA_035601875.1 Casimicrobiaceae bacterium
GCGGATGATCAATGTGCGCAAGTCCCGGTCAAGGAACCGTGGCGCGACGCGGGCTCCAGCCGCTGAGACGATTGCGCAGCCCATGGTTCGCTGCACGCGCTGCGGCGTATTCCTTCCACGCAGCGATGCGAAGCCGGTCACGCAAGGCTACGCGTGCGCCGACAGTGAGTGCGCGAAGCGATGAGCGTCGACATGCAGCCGCACCCGGCGATTCCACCCTTCGAGCCGCCGTTGCTGCCGACGATGATCACCGAATCCGGCAGGCGGATTCTCTGGATCGTCGGCTTGTATCGCGCCGTCTGCGGCGTGCTGCTCCTTGGCACCGCCCTGTTTCTCGATCTTCATGCGGTCGGTATCGCCGCGCCGGACGCGTTCGTTACGGCCGCGGGCCTGTACTTCGTGTACGGCATCCTGGCCTTCGGGTGGGTACAGCGCGAATCGCTGGGTGTGCCGCTGCCCGCGTTGTTGCTCTCGCTGCTGACCGGAGACATCGCTTTTATCGGCATGCTGATGTACGCCGGGGGCAACGCGGGCGGCCCGCTGTCGATCCTGCTTTTTCCGCAGCTCGCCGCCAGCGGCTGGTTGCTGCGTTCGCAGATGGCATTTTTCCACGCTGCGCTCGCCAGCTCGGCGCTGATTGCGCTCGACAGCTGGCGCTTGATCGATGGCTTGATCTCGCCAACGCAGATCCTGCAGACAGGGCTCGTCGGATTCGGTTATTTTGCGACCGTCGGTGTCGCCCTCGCGCTTGGCCGCTATACCAAGGCCAGCGAAGACTTGGCCGCGCAACGCGGTATCGACGTCGCCAATCTCGAACAGGTCAACCGGCTCATCATTCAGGACATGCAGGACGGTGTGCTGGTCGTCGACCTGAATGGCGTCGTCCGCGGCCATAACGCGCAGGTGACGCGCTTGCTCGGCGGCTTCGGCCGCATGCGCGGCGGCATGCGCCTGGCCCAGTTCAGCTCGACCCTGCACGATTACTGGCGCCGCTGGCAGGAAGATTTTGCCGAGCCGCTGCCGCCGTTCAAGGTCGAGGCGACCCAGCGGCTCCTTCGCGTACGGCTGGTGCGAATCGGTTCGGGGCTGAACGGCGGAACGCTGATCTACCTCGAAGACCTGGGCCGCGCGCAAGGCGAGGCGCAGCAAATCAAGCTTGCGGCGATGGGGCGCTTGACGGCCAGCATCGCCCACGAAGTGCGCAATCCGCTGTCCGCGATCAACCAGGCGGCGCAACTGCTGGAAGAGGACGGCTCGGTCGCTCCCGAGGGCCAGCGTCTGCTGACGATGATACGCACCAACGCCAAGCGCATCGACCGTATCGTCGGCGAAGTCCTGCAGCTCAATCGCCGCGACCGCAAGCAGCCTGAGGTCATCGCACTTGGCGAGTTCATGCATTCTCTGGTCGAGGAAATCGTCCAAGCCGAGAGCATTGCTCCCGGAAGCGTGTCGATTCAGGCCCCACCGGAGCTGGGCGTGATCTTCGATCGCGGGCACTTGAACCAGATCGTCTGGAATCTGGTGCGAAACGCGTGGCAGCATTGCCAGAAAAAAGACGCCAGCATCCGCGTGATCGTGCGTCCCGGATACATGGGCGATGCCATAATATGCGAGCTGTCGGACGACGGACCGGGCATACCGGCGGAGCTTCGGGCGCAGATTTTCGAGCCGTTCTTCACTACGCGGCCGGGCGGCACCGGCCTCGGCCTGTATATTGCACGAGAGCTGGCCGATGCCAACGGCGCGGCGCTCGAGCTGCTGCCAAAAGGCCCGGGCGCGAATTTTCGCCTGACGCTCAAGCGCGCGGCCGACCCGGCTTTAAGGAAGTAAGGGGAGACAAGAAAATGATTCGCAAGGCACGCGACCGTGGACAACCGAAGGTGCTTGTCGTCGACGACGAGCCCGATTTGCTCGAACTGCTCGAGCTCACGCTTTCTCGCATGGGCCTCGACACGACGCGGGCGCAAACCGTCGGCGAGGCAACCCGGCTGCTCGACACGCAGTCATTCGACCTGTGTCTTACCGACATGCGGCTACCCGACGGCGAGGGCCTCACCGTTGTCGAACACATCACCAACAAGGGTCTCGACGTGCCGGTCGCGGTGATCACCGCGTTCGGCAGCGCCGAGAACGCCGTCGCGGCGCTGAAAGCCGGCGCCTTCGACTATCTCGCCAAACCGGTGGCGCTCGAGCAGCTGCGAGCGCTGGTCAAGCAAGCGCTCAAGGTCCCGGAAAAACCCGCGGCGCCATCTTCGTATCAGTTGCTCGGCGAGTCGCCCGCCATCATGCTGGTGCGGTCGATGATCGACCGGCTGTCGAGAAGCCAGGCACCGGTGTTCATCACCGGCGAGTCGGGAAGCGGCAAGGAGCTCGCCGCACGAATGATCCATCTGGGCGGACCGCGGAGCGAGCAGCCCTTCGTCCCGGTGAACTGTGGCGCGATCCCCGAGAACCTGATGGAAAGCGAGTTCTTCGGGTATAAGAAAGGCGCCTTCACCGGCGCCGAAGGCGACCGCGACGGATTTTTCCAGGCCGCGAACAACGGGACCTTGTTCCTGGACGAGGTCGCGGACCTTCCGCTGCCGATGCAAGTTAAATTGCTGCGCGCGATCCAGGAAAAGAAAGTGCGCAAGGTCGGTGCGACGACAGAAGAGCCGGTCGATGTGCGCATTATCAGCGCGACGCACAAGAAACTGCCTGCGCTAGTCGACGCCGGAGAGTTCCGCCAGGATCTGTTCTACCGGCTGCACGTCATCGAGCTCGCCATGCCGAGCCTGCGTGAGATGCGCGAGGATATCCCGTCGATCGCCGACGCGATACTCAAAAAGCTGGCG
>DATNNK010000113.1:0-2749 GCA_035601875.1 Casimicrobiaceae bacterium
CGCATCCGCAATGTCATCAACATCGGCATCGGTGGCTCTGACCTCGGCCCGGTGATGGCGTACGAGGCGCTGCGCCATTACAGCCGGCGCGACATGACCTTCCGTTTTGTCTCCAACGTGGACGGCACCGATTTTTCGGAAAGCGTCCGCGACCTCGAGCCGGCCGAGACGCTGTTCATCATCTGCTCCAAGACTTTCACCACGCTGGAGACACTAACCAACGCGCGCGCCGCGCGTGGCTGGTGCCTGCGCGGGCTCGGCGACCAAAAAGCGGTGGCGCGGCATTTCGTCGCGGTCTCGACCAACGCCGACGAAGTCGCCAGGTTCGGCATCGATCTCGACAACATGTTCGGGTTCTGGGACTGGGTGGGCGGCCGCTACTCCATGGATTCGGCGATCGGGCTTTCGACCATGCTCGCCATCGGCCCCGAAAACTTCCGCGCGATGCTGTCGGGGTTCCATGCGATGGACGAACATTTCCGCAGCGCGCCACCGGATCGCAACCTGCCGCTGCTGCTCGGGCTGCTGGCGATCTGGAATAACGATTTTCTGGACGCGCCGACCGTCGCCGTGCTGCCCTACGATCAATATCTCAAACGCTTCCCGGCCTACCTGCAGCAACTCACAATGGAGAGCAACGGCAAGCACGTTACGCTCGATGGCGAAGGCGTGGATTACCAGACCGGGCCGATCTACTGGGGCGAGCCCGGCACCAACGGACAACATTCGTTCTTCCAGTTGATCCATCAGGGAACGCGGCTCATCGCCTGCGATTTCATTGGCTTCTGCCAGACGCTCAATCCCCTCGGCGACCAGCACGACCTGCTGATGGCCAATCTGTTTGCACAGAGCGAGGCGCTGGCGTTCGGCAAGACCGCCGACGAAGTAAAGGCCGAGGGAACGCCCGCCGACCTGGTCCCGCATCGCACGTTCGAAGGCAATCGCCCCAGCAACACCATCCTTGCCGAGCGGCTCACGCCGAGCACGCTCGGCGCGCTGGTCGCACTCTACGAGCACAGCGTGTTCGTGCAGGGTTCGATCTGGAACATCGACTCCTTCGATCAATGGGGCGTGGAGCTCGGCAAGGCGCTGGCCAAGCGTACTGCGGCGGAAATTGCCAGCACCATCGATCCCGTGCTCGCGCACGACAGCTCGACCAATGTGTTGATCCGGCGCTATCGCAATTCACGCAAGTGACGCCGGTGAGCACGCATATCAGTCCGCTGGCCGGACAGCCCGCGAAAGGCCCGCAGTTGGTGGATGTCGCGAAGCTGGTCGCTGCCTACTTCAGCCTGCAGCCCGATCCGACGCTGCCCGCACAGCGCGTTTCCTTCGGCACTTCCGGCCATCGCGGCACGTCGTTCGACAAGAGCTTCAACGAGGCGCACGTGCTTGCCATTACCCAGGCGATCTGTCTTTATCGCCAGAGGCAGGGGATCGATGGGCCGCTGTTCATCGGTATCGACACGCATGCCTTGTCGGTGCCAGCGTTCGAGAGCGCGCTCGAAGTGCTGGCCGCCAACGGCATCGAAACCTTGGTCTCGAAGGGCGGTGAATACACGCCGACGCCCGCAGTGTCGCACGCCATTCTCGTTTACAACCGCGGCCGCGAAACGGGACTGGCCGACGGCATCGTGGTGACGCCGTCGCACAATCCGCCCGACAACGGTGGCTTCAAATACAACCCGCCCAATGGCGGCCCGGCCGATACCGACGTCACCGGCTGGATCGAAGCCAGGGCGAACGCACTGCTCGAAGGCAGCTTGAAAGAGGTACCGCGGATTCCCTTCGATCGGGCGCGGCGCTCAGCCACCACACGCGAGCACGACTTCATGAGCGCCTACGTCGGCGACCTTGGCAGCGTGATCGATTTCGATGCCATTCGCGGCTCGGGCATTCGCATGGGCGTCGATCCATTGGGCGGCGCCGGCGTTCACTACTGGGCCAAGATCGCCGAGCGCTACAAGCTCGATCTGACCGTGGTCAGCGAGGAGGTCGACCCGACGTTCGGCTTCATGACTCTGGACTGGGACGGCCGCATTCGCATGGATCCATCGTCGGCTTACGCGATGCGGCGCCTGATCGGCCTCAAGGACAGCTACGATATCGCCTTCGCCTGCGACACCGATCACGATCGCCACGGCATCGTGACGCCGAGCGAGGGCCTGATGCCTTCAAATCATTATCTGGCGGTGGCGATCGACTACTTGTTCCAAAACCGCGTTCGCTGGAACCCGGCGGCGGCAGTAGGGAAGACGGTCGTCAGCAGCGCGATGATCGACCGCGTGACCGCAAGATTGGGTCGCAGACTCTACGAGGCTCCGGTCGGGTTCAAATGGTTCGTCGATGGATTGCTGCACGGTACGCTGGGTTTCGGCGGTGAAGAAAGCGCCGGTGCTTCTTTTGTGCGCACCGACGGGACGGCATGGACGACCGACAAGGATGGCATCGTGCCGGGTCTGCTTGCGGCGGAAATGACCGCGCGCCGCGGCCGCGATCCGGCCGAGCTTTATCGCCAACTGACCCGCGAGCTTGGGGCGGTGGCAGCCGATCGCGTCGAGGCGCCGGCGACGCCTGCGCAGAAGCAAACATTGGCGAAGCTCTCGCCGGAACAGGTGCAGATCAGTGAGCTGGCCGGCGAACCGATCGACCAGGTCCTCGATCGCGCGCCGGGCAATAATGAACGCATCGGCGGCATCAAGGTGATCGCCGCCAGCGGGTGGTTCGCCGCGCGGCCGTCCGGCACCGA
>DATNNK010000114.1:0-9133 GCA_035601875.1 Casimicrobiaceae bacterium
CAAATCCAGCTTGCGCGCAGCGTACCCTCGGCGCTGGCCGCGCTCCAGCTCGCCGATTCCAAGCTGCAGCGGCTCGACCGCCCCCAATTCGTTCCGCTGCGACGCGCACTCGCGCGCGACATGGATCGGCTCAAAGCAGTGCCGTACGTGGATGTGTCGGGGATTTCGCTGCGCCTCGATCAGGCTCTTGCGACGGTCGACACGCTGCCGCTGGCATTGGAAGAACGCTTGCCGCCGCAACCAGCGCCCGCGCCACCCGCGGACGAAGCCGGTTGGCGCCGTTTCCTGCGTGCGGTCTGGCAGGACGTGCGGCAGTTGATTCGGGTCGAGAATCTCGATCGTCCCGAGGCGCCGCTGCTCGCCCCGCAGCAACAATTCTTCCTGCGTGAAAATCTCAAGCTCCGACTCCTGTCGGCGCGCTTTTCCCTGTTGCTTCACGATCAGCAGAATTTTCGGGCGGACTTAAGTACGGCCGACGCCTGGCTACGACAGTATTTCGACACCCATTCTCCCGCGGTGTCGACGCTGCAGACGCTGTTGAAGCAGCTGCAGTTGACCGATATCGCGAGCGAGATTCCCGACGTCGTGCGCAGCCTCGAGGCGGTCCGGGTGCTCAAGCTCGCGCGCGAGAAGCCGTCGCGCTAGTGGCCGTTACGGTCCACTAACGGCATCTTCATGCGATTTCTATTCTGGTTTCTGCTGCTCGCCATTGCGGCGGTGGTCGTCGCGCTCGCGGTCAAGCTCAACGCGGGTTACGCGCTGCTGGTGGCGCAGCCGTACAGGATCGAGCTGTCGCTCAATCTGTTGCTCGTTCTGCTGGTCGGCGGTTTTTTTGCCTTGTACCTCGTCATACGGATCATCACGCGCACGATCCAGATGCCGCGCACCGTTCGCGTCTGGCGCCGTCGGCAGAAGTTGGAGCGTGCCCGCGCCAAGCAGGACGGCGCGGTGGTCGCGCTGCTCGAGGGGCGGTACGGCAAGGCGCGGCAGCAGGCCGAGGAAGCGCTTGCGATCCCGGGCTCGTCGGGCTTGAACGCGATCGTCGCGGCGCGTGCCGCTCTCGACGTCCGGGATTTCGATGGCGCCGAAGCGTTGCTCAAGCGTCCCGACGCGCAAGCGTCGAGTCTCGCAGTGTCGCGGCTGATGCTCTCCGCGGAGAGCTCGTTGGAGCAAGGCGAGCCGCAGGACTCGCTGCGCGTGCTGAACAAGCTGCGCAAGGAGGCGGGCCTGCACACCGCCGCGCTGCGCCTCGAGCTCCGCGCCTTGCAGGTGGCGCGACGCTGGACCGATATTCCGCCTTTGCTCGACCAGCTCGTCAGGCGCAAGGTTTTCGATGCGGCGCAAGCGGAGCACGTTCGCATCAGCGCGCAGAGCGAACAGCTCAAGTTCCTCGCCCACGACGCCGCCGGGCTTCGCGACTATTGGAGCCGGCTCGCCGACACGACCAAAGCTCATCCAAAAATTGCGCGCGCGGCGGCGGAGAGCTTCATGCAGCTGGGCGGCGAGCGCGAGGCCGCCGACATCCTGGCGCAGAGCCTCGACCGCGAGTGGGACTCGGATCTGGTCGCGCTCTACGGCGAATGCCGCCTTGGTGACGCGACGCGTCAGCTCGAGCAGGCGGAACGCTGGCTTCCATCGCACAACCAGGACGCGGTGCTGCTGCGCGTGTTGGGGACGCTGTGTCAGCGGCAGCAGTTATGGGGAAAGGCGCAGACGTATCTCGAAGCAAGCCTGGGCGTGGACAACACCTGGCGAGCTCACCTCGCGCTGGGAGAGATGCTCGGCCGGCTTGGCCGCGATGCCGAGGCCAACGCGCATTTCGTCGCCGCGCTCAAGCTCGCCACCGACACGCTGCGGCGGATGTAGGACCGATCGTCGCGTCGGCCATTTTTGTCCGGCCGAACGGGCTGGGGCACCGGTGCCTACGGTCGAATCGCGCTTGACGGCGCAAGGCCGCGACGCTTCAGCAGCTCCGCGAACGCGATGGTGAATCGTGGCACGTCGGTACCGTCGATGTGCGATGTGTCGGGAAGCACGAACGTATTCAATTCCGGAACGTCGCGGAAATCGATGAGCACGGCGGGTGAGATGCGCGCGTAAGCGTCCCAGTAGAGGCTGCGCGGAAAATTAGCTTCGTCGAGCAGCAGGCTTTCCCCTGAAGCCGGCTCCCGAAAGAAGACGACCCGTCCGCCGCGCTTGTCGATGCGCTCGATCCAGCCCGAAACCGTCGCCAGATCGGAGAGCCACGCATCGGCAGGAACGGGATGATTGTCGCGGTAATAGGCTTCGAGATCGGCCACCCGCTTGGCACGCGTCCAGGCGAGATCGGGATGGCGGTAATCGACCAGTCCGATGCGATCGGCGTGAACGACGACGTGCTCGTTCAGCGGCATGCCCACACCTGAGATCCAAAGCTCGACCACGTTGACCAAGGAAAAAGAAGATCGCGCGAGCACGAGGCGCTCCTGCACGAAGGTGAGGAGCGAGCGGTGGATGCGGCGCGCGAGCGTCCAGCGACGGCGGTAGTGATCGAAATACTCCTGCTGCATGTCCCAGTGCTTGCGCTGCATGCCTCGCGCGTCGATGCCGACGATGACCAAGCCCGCAAAGTGCTCATCCTCGGCGAGCGCGCGCAGCGCCGCCAGCGGGTATCTGCCGTTGACCGCCAGCATGGCGATGGGACGTCCGCCGAGCTCGCGCGACAGGAGCGCCGGATCGACGCCGAACGCGATCCGTGAGGCACCGAGCAGTGCGATGGCGTCCGGTGACAACTTGAGACGGTCGTATTGCATCGACCACAGATCCATGTCGTCCTGCACGGTTAGTGCGTAGCCGCGGCTGCGCAGCAGCCACTCGTATCCGCCCACCAGCAGCGAACAGGCGAGCAGCGCTGCGATCCAGGCCTTGAGCCACGAGCGATCCATGTCAGAACTGGAAATAGATGAACGCCGGATTGAGTCCGGGCGACAGCACGACCGCCAGCAGCGCCACTGCGATGCTCGCCGCGCGTGGCGTGACGCTCCAAGTTTCCAGCCAATCCCACCCACGCAGATGGCCGTAGCGGATCTGCGCGCCGACCATCGCGGCGCCCGCGACGATCGCGACCATGGTCACCTCGAACGGAACCAGCGCGGAGCGCGTCCATGGAGAGAGCATGGCGGTCAGGATGGCCCATGCCTGGCCGATGGAGGAAGCCCGAAAGAGCACTGCCGCGAAGGCGAACAGGCCGAAAGTCGCAACCGCCAGCATCGCCCGCGCCGGGGCGTTGCGAACTTTGGTGAAGTCCCATACGTATTGGCGCACCAGCCGCTCGCCGATCAGGAACACCCCGTGCAGCGCGCCCCACAGCACGAACGTCCACGCCGCGCCATGCCACAGGCCCACCAGCACGAAGGTGATCAGGACATTGAGGTGTCCGCGCGCGCGTCCCTTGCGATATCCGCCGAGCGGCGCCAGGACATAATCGCGCATCCAGCTTGCCAGCGACATGTGCCAGCGCGTCCACAGCTCGGCGATGCCGACGGATCCAAAGGGACTCTCGAAGTTCATCGGGAAACGAAAACCGAACATCAGCGCGGTCCCGATCGCGCACAGCGAATAGCCGCCAAAATCGCATAACACCTGAAGCGAAAACGCAGCGCCGCCGAGCCAGCTTTCGGCAAATCCCGGTTCGGCGCCGAGAGCGAATACTCTGTCAGCAACCGGGGCGAAGACGAGATCCGCAAGACAGACCTTGAGCGCGAGGCCGAAGACGAGCAGGGTCAACCCGCGGCCGACCGGCGCCGAGCGCCACGATTTCGGTTCCAGGCACTGCGGCGAGAAGTCGCCGTAGCGCAGGATCGGTCCGGCCACCAGATGGGGGAAGAACGTGACGTAGAGGCTGTAGTCGAGCAGGCTTTTCGAAACCGCGATGCGCTTGCGGTACACGTCGATGACGTAGGAAAGGCTTTCGAAGGTGTAGAAGGAAATGCCCACCGGCAGCAGGATGCCCAGCGACAGTGGCTTGAAGTCGACGCTGAAAACCCGCAGCAGGTCGACGGCGTTGTCGGCGAAGAACTGCGCATACTTGAAAAAGCCGAGTGCGCTCAAGTTGATCGCGATCGACGCCGCCATGATCGCCTTGCGCCGCACTTGAACCTTGGTGCGATTCATCCATCGCGCGGCGAACCAGTCGAAGCCGGTGGTGGCAACGATCAGCAGGACGAAGAACGGGTTCCACGCGGCGTAGAACACGTAGCTGCAAGCGAGAACCAGCACCTTGCGCGCGGTCCATGACGGCGTGGCCCAATACGCAACGAAAGTCAGGGCGAGGAAGACGACGAACGTAAGCGAGTCGAACGTCATCGCGCAATCGAATTCGGATTATCGAGCATTAGGAATTGCGTGACACTCGGAATCCTTAATGTCGTCATTCCCGCGAAAGCGGGAATCCATTGTTTTTGTCAAATACAAATGGATCCCCGCTTTCGCGGGGATGACGTGAGTTTTGCGGCAGCTATCACCGACGGCGGTAATCTTCAGTCGAGTATTACCATGGACCCGAGCTACGCCGGCGCTTCGGTTTGCGCCGCGTAAGTGAACGCGTCGGCGAAGAATTCCTCGGGAGGCAAGGCTCGCTCGGCGATAAATTCACGGCGTGCGATGTCGATCATGCCGGGGCCGCCACAGGTGTAGACCTGATATCCCGAGAGATCGGTGAAATCGGTCATCACTGCCTTGTGCACGAAGCCCGTGCGTCCGGGCCAGTGATCCTCGGGCAGCGGGTCGGACAATACCGGAATGAACGTGAAATTCCGGTTCTGTCGCTGCCATTCTTCGGGTAGTAGCGGCAGGTAGAGGTCCTTCAACGAACGCACGCCCCAGTAGAGGACCATCGGCCGCTCGACCTGGTGATTGAAGGCATGCTCGATGACGGCTTTGATGGGCGCGAAGCCGGTTCCACCGGCAACAAAGATGATCGGCTTGTCGGAATCGACGCGAAGGTGGAACGCGCCGAACGGGCCCTCAAAGCGGAGGATTTCACGCCCCTTGTACTGATTGAACAGCTGATCGCTGAAGACACCGCCCGGAACGTGGCGGATGTGCAACTGGAGCAGCGCGTCATCCTCCGGCGCATTGGCCAGCGAAAAGCTCCGCCGTCGTCCGTCCTTGAGCAGGAAGTCGATGTATTGCCCGGCGAGATATTGCAGCCGCTCGTTCGCCGGAAGCTTGAGCGTAACGATGGCGACATCGGGAGCGGCCTTGTCGATCTTTTCGATGCGGCAAGGCAGCTTCCTGACTTGAATGTCGCCGGCGCGGCGAACTTCACGCACCTCGAGGACGAGATCGGTCAGCGGCTTTCCGACGCAAAGCAGCGCGAGCCCTTCGCTCTTATCGGCCTCGGACAGCGTGGCCGGCAGATGCGCGCCATAGTCGACTTCCCCGCTGATGATGCGACTCTTGCAGGTGCCGCAGGCGCCGTTGCGACAGCCGTACGGGATCATCAGATCGGCGCGTATCGCCGCAGCGAGCACCGTCTCGCCGTCGTCGGCGGCGAACGAGTGATCGCTGGGTTTTATGGTAATCTGGTGCGGCATACAAACAGGGCAATGCGAGGCCTATGCGCGGGCTTCGCGCCGCAAAATAACGCCCTCACCCCTTCCCTCTCCTGAAGAGGGCGAGGGGAAATGGAATCCGAGGCCTCGCGCCGCACGGTGGTTGGAAGGTGTGATCAGGGTTTTGCTAATAGGTTGCGGCGACGTCGCTATGCGAACCGCCGATCTTCTGCGCGCCAACGTGCGGCTGTATGGTCTCACGCGCAGGCCGGAGGACATTCCGAAGCTTCGAAATCACGGCATCACCCCGATCGCCGGCGACCTCGATCAATTGCGCAGTCTCGGCAGGCTGCGCCTGGCGCCCTTTGCGGTGCTGCATTTTGCGCCGCCCCCCAGCGACGGCCGCGACGATCCCCGCACCGCACGGCTGATCGCCGCGCTGACAAAAGCGCGAATTATACCGCAGCGTTTCGTCTACATCAGCACCAGCGGCGTCTATGGCGATTGCGCGGGTACCAGGGTCAGCGAGTCGCGGCCGCGTAACGCGCAAACGCCGCGCGCGCACCGCCGCATCGCGGCCGAGAACCGTCTTCGGCGCTGGGCGACGCGGTATGGCGTGCGATTGTCGATCCTGCGCGCGCCGGGAATCTACGCCGAGACGCGCCTGCCGCTCGAACGGCTGAAGCTGGGAACGCCCGTGCTGCGCCCCGAAGATGACGTCTTCACCAATCACATTCATGCCGACGATCTCGCGCGTGCCGCGGTTGCCGCGGTATTTCGCGGTCTGCCGAACCGCGCGTATAACGTGACCGACGATGCGGATTTGCAGATGGGTGGCTGGTTCGACGCCGTCGCCGACGCCTATCATCTGCCGAGGCCGCCCCGGGTGTCCTGGGACGAGGCCGAGACACGCATTGCGCCCATGCTGCTTTCGTTCATGAGCGAATCGCGGCGGCTTGCCAATCAGCGAATGAAACGCGAGTTGCGCGTGCGCCTGAAGTACCCGACGCCGCAGACACTGTTCGCCGAAGTTGCGCCGAAGGCATTGAGGAAGCAGCTCGCGCTTCCGCTGGGAGCCGTAAACATGAACAACGCGTGAACAACAACGTCGCACGACAGGCCGAGGCGCGATCGCGCTGGCAGAAGCTCGCCGCGAGAATCGATGCCTACGAGCGGTTGATCCGGCTCGACAAGCCGATCGGTACGCTGCTGCTCCTGTGGCCGACATTGAGCGCACTCTGGCTGGCGTCGTTCGGGACACCCTCGTGGGTAGTGGTCGGAATTTTCATCCTTGGCACGCTGCTCATGCGCTCGGCGGGTTGCGCGGTAAACGATTACGCCGACCGCGAATTCGACGCGCACGTAGAACGCACTGCCAGGCGTCCGCTGGCACGCGGAGAAATCGAGCCGTGGGAAGCGTTGGCGGTAGCCGCGGCGCTGGCTTTTTTTGCATTGCTGCTGATCCTGCCACTCAATCGCGCGACGCTTTTGCTGTCGGTCCCGGCACTGGCCATCAGCATCGCCTATCCATTCTTCAAGCGCTTTTTCTTGCTTCCGCAAGCGTTCCTCGGCATCGCCTTTTCGTTTGGGATTCCGATGGCGTTCGCATCGGCCAGCGACGGCGTTTCCGAGCTCGGGTGGTGGATGTTCGGCATCAATCTGTTCTGGGTCATGGCCTACGACACCGAGTACGCGATGGTCGACCGGCGCGACGACGTAAAGCTCGGGCTCAAGACGTCTGCGATCGCTTTCGGCCGATGGGACGTTACCGTGGTCATGGTCTGCTACGCGATTTATATCGCCGGCATGGCGTGGATCGGGCTGCGGCGCCACCTGGGACCGATCTACTATTCCGGCCTGGTCGTCGCTGCGCTGCTGGCGTTGTGGCACTTCTGGCTCATCCGCACCCGCGATCCGGCGCGCTGCTTCCGGGCGTTCCTCGGTAATCACTGGCTGGGCTTCGCCGTGTTCGCCGGCATCGTGATCGATTACGCGTTGCGCCTGGAGCGATGGCCGCTCTGGCCACAGCAATGATCGTGATGAGGTTCATCAAGTCAAGCGGACGATTGAGCCGCGCTATCGGACGGCTGCCGGTGTTCACGCTTTGCGCCGCGTTGCTCGGCGCCACGTCCTTCGCGCATGCGGCCGAGGCGACGGGAGAGCGAGTCAGCTTCGAGAGCTTCGACATCGACCCGGAAACGGGACAGCCGGTCACGCTCAGCGCGCTTTATTTCAGGCCGGCCACCGCTGCGAACAACACTTCCGGCAAGACACCCGCGGTCGTTGCGCTGCACGGCTGTGGCGGCATGTACAGCGAAGCGCTCGCACGGCGCGATCGCCTTGGGTTGCGTCATCAGGCGATGGTCGATCTGCTTGTCGCCGAGGGTTACGCGGTCCTTTTTCCCGACAGCTTCAATCCGCGCGGACGCCGCGAAATCTGCTCGCTCAAACTAAGCGAGCAGCGAATCACGCAAGACAACCGCCGCCTGGATGTGCTGGCTGCGCTCGGTTATTTGCGCACGCGATCGGACGTCGACCACTCGCGTGTTGCGCTGCTTGGCTGGTCGCACGGCGGCAGCGCAGTGCTCGCGACGATGAACCGGCGTCATCCTGTGGTGGCGCAATTCCTGGCCGCTGGAACGCCTGCCGACAGGTTTTTTCGAACGGCAATCGCGTTCTACCCCGGGTGTTACGAGTCGGTGTATACGCGATTCGGCTACGCACCCTCTTCGTCGGTGGGCATTTTCATCGGCGCGTCCGACGACTGGACGCCGGCCAACCGTTGCGTGTTGCTGGGCGAGAAGATGGCGGAAATCAACGAGCCGCTTCAGGTGCGGACCTATCCCGATACCCATCACGGCTTCGACGCGCCCAACATGTTTGCGCCCCTGCATCTGGACGTGCCGAACGGTGTTCATCCGGGGCAGGGCGTGACTATTGCCCCCAACGCCGTGGCTCGTGATGACGCCTACGGGCGCATGAAAGAACAACTGCGCGCGGCGCTCGCGCCTTAGCATTTTTCTGGGAGAGGATCGATGGATCTGAATCTTGCCGGACGCGTGGTGATCGTGACCGGCGCAAGCAAGGGCATCGGTTATGCGTGCGCGGAAGCGTTCGCCGCCGAGGGGGCCAAGGTCGCGCTGGTGTCGAGGAGCCAGGCGAATCTCGACGCGGCGCTCGCGCGCTTCCCACGTGGCAGGAGCGCTTCCGTCGCCATCGCCGCCGACATGACGAGCTATGACGCCGCAGAGGAGATGGTGGCCAGGGTGGAAAAAACGCTCGGCGAGGTCGAAGTGCTGGTGAACTCCGCGGGGGCCGCGCGCCGCTACGCGCCCGACGACTTGAATGCGCAGGCGTGGCACGACGCGATGGACGCCAAATTCTTCAGCTATATCCATCCTATCGATGCAGCGCTGAAGCGCATGCTTGCACGCGGCCGCGGAACGATCGTCAATATCATCGGCGCCGGCGGCAAAGTCGCCACTCCGGTGCACCTGCCCGGCGGCGCCGCGAACTCGGCGCTTATGCTGGCAACGGTGGGCTTGGCAAACGCCTTCGGCCCGAAGGGGATTCGCATCAACGGCATCAATCCCGGGGCG
>DATNNK010000115.1:0-3394 GCA_035601875.1 Casimicrobiaceae bacterium
GCATTTCTGATCGTGGACGGTGTCATTCCAAGCAACGAGGGCCGCGGTTACGTGCTGCGCCGTATCATCCGCCGAGCGATCCGCCACGGCTACCAGCTGGGCCAGACCTCGCCATTCTTCAACCAGCTTGTGCCGGAGTTATCGCGCTTGATGGGCGACGCCTATCCGGAGCTGCCGCTGAAGCAGGACTACGTCGTTCGTGTACTGAAGGCGGAAGAAGAACGCTTCGCTGAAACGCTCGAGCATGGAATGAAGGTGCTCGAAGCCGCGCTCGCCGACGCCGACAAAGCCGGCACCAAAATGCTGTCCGGCGAAACCGCGTTCACGCTCTACGATACGTTCGGATTTCCGCTCGACTTGACCGCGGACGTGTGCCGCGAACGCGGCTTTACCGTCGACCAGGCGGGATTTGACGCGGCGATGGAAAAGCAGCGCGAACGCGCGCGCGCCGCATCGTCGTTCAAGGCGGGCGGAGCGCTGCCGTATTCCGGCGCCAAGACCATGTTCGACGGCTACAAAACGCTCTCGGAAGAGGGTCGCGTCACCGCGCTGTTTCGCGATGGCACCTCGGTCGACGCGCTAAGCGTCGGGCAAGAAGGGATTGTCGTGCTCGATCGCACTCCGTTCTATGCCGAATCGGGCGGTCAGGTCGGAGACCGCGGCGAGCTCACCAAGAGCGGAGTTTGTCTGACGCTGTTTGCGGTTCACGATACGCAAAAAGTCCAACCCGACGTCGTCGGCCATCATGGAGAGGTGAAAACCGGAGAGCTCCGCGTGGGCGACATCGTCAGCGCACAGGTCGACGCGCACACGCGCGAGCGCGCGGCGCTCAACCATTCCGCGACGCACCTGATGCACGCCGCGTTGCGCAAGGTTCTCGGCGACCATGTGCAGCAGAAGGGCTCGCTGGTCGATGCCGAACGCACGCGATTCGATTTCTCGCACACGCAGCCGATGACCGACGAGGAAATTCACACCGTCGAAGCGCTCGTCAACCGCGCCATCCGCGCCAATTACGCCGTCGAGACCCGGCTCATGTCCTACGACGACGCGATCAAGGCCGGCGCGATGGCGCTGTTCGGCGAGAAATATGGTGACGAGGTGCGCGTTCTCAGCATGGCTGACTTTTCGACCGAGCTGTGCGGCGGTACCCATGTTCAGCGCACCGGAGACATCGGTTACTTCAAGATCGTTTCCGAGTCGGGAGTGGCCGCCGGCATCCGCCGGGTCGAAGCGGTGACCGGCGAGGCGGCGCTTGCGCACACGCATCAACTTGAAAGACGACTCAACGACGCTGCCCAGGCACTCAAGGCGCCTGCTACAGAAATCACGGCGAAAATTCAGCAGCTTCTCGATGGCACCAAGATGCTCGAAAGGGAGCTTGCGCGTCTCAAAGGCAAGCTTGCGTCAAATCAGGGTGGCGATCTCGCGGCCCAGGCGGTCGAAGTCAATGGCGCCAAGGTTCTCGCAGCAACGATCGATGGCGCAGACGCCAAGGTGCTGCGCGATACCATCGACCAACTCAAAGGCAGGTTCAAAAGCGCTGCGATTGTGCTCGGCTCGACCGACGGAACCAAGGTGACGCTGATAGCCGGCGTGACGTCCGATCTTACCGGCCGGATCAAGGCCGGCGACCTGGTCAATCACGTGGCGACCCAAGTCGGAGGCAAAGGAGGCGGAAGGGCGGACATGGCACAGGCGGGTGGAACCGATCCCGCCGGGCTGCCGGCTGCGCTGGCCAGCGTCAAGAGCTGGGTCGAAGAGCGGCTCTAAGTTCTGGATTCGGGGGAGAAGATCGGTCATGGCACTGCGCCCGGAAGCCACGCTGGACAAATTTCTCAACCGGGGAGTAGGCCGCCTCCCGGGCTTGATCGGCATCCGCTTTACCGAGATTGCCGAGAATCGCATCGGCGCCGAGCTCGACATTCGGGACGAGCTCCTGGCTCCCAACGGATACCTGCATGCGGCAACGGTAATCGCGCTTGCCGACACCGCATGCGGCTACGGCTGCCTTGCCCATCTGCCGCCCGGCGCGGAAAACTTCACGACCATCGAGCTGAAAAGCAATTTCCTGGGCACCGCGCGCGATGGCACCCTCGTCTGCGTCGCGACGCCCGCGCATCTCGGCAGGGCGACGCAGGTGTGGGACGCGATAGTCACCGGGCGGGCAAGCGGGCGGCGAATTGCGCTGTTTCGCTGTACGCAGCTGATCCTGTGGCCGCGGCAGACGTGAGTCCAATCATGCCCGATCGCCGATGCGGCAAAAGCAACCTTCGCCCGATGTCCGCTTCAGCTTGGGGCCGACACCTGCTGATCGCATCTAACCGTTTGTTCCTTCTCGGTTACCTCTAATCGGTCCGCGGCTCCGAAGAACCGGCGAAGCCCTATGATGCTGTCCAATCTCTGCGCTGCCGGCGTGGTCGCCCCGTGCGGAGCTTTGCAACCGGGATTTCCCGAAATTACAGGATTGGTCGACCATGAAAATCAGATTGTTCCGTTCCCTGACCGCCCTAGCCGTCGCCGCGACCCTTTTGGGTGGCGTCACGCTGGCGCATGCGGAAGGCATTACATCCGAGCAGGCGCAGCAGATTCTCGACGAGCTGAAAGCCATTCGCAAGACGCTCGAGACGCGTCCGGCAGTTCCCGCACAACCGGCCGCGCCTGCGCCGGTCGACGACAAGGTAAGCATGGCCTTCACGGCCGGCGGCTTCTCGGTCGGCAAGGAAAATGCGCCGCTGGTGTTGATCGAGTACACCGATTACCAGTGCCCGTTCTGTCAGCGGTACCACAACGACTCGTTTGCGCAGATCAAGGCCAACTTCATCGATACCGGCAAGATTCGCTACATCAGCCGCGACTTTCCGCTGCCCTTCCACGAAAATGCGCGGCGCAGCGCCACGGCCGCGCGGTGTGCGGCCGAGCAGGGCAAGTTCTGGGAATTGCGGCACACGATGATCGTCAACGCGAATCAGCTTCAGGCCGACAAGCTTGGCGGATACGCGCAGGCAGCGTCGATGGACGTGCCCAAGTTCCAGGCCTGCGTCGATTCGGACAAGTATCGCGCCGCGATCGACCAGGACATCGCCGAAGGCTCGGCGGCGGGCGTCAACGGAACACCTTCGTTTGTGCTCGGACGTGTCGAGAATGGCAAGCTGCAAGGCGTGCGGATGGTCGGTGCCATGCCGTATGCCCAGTTCGAAGCCAAGATTCAGGATATGCTGAAGCAGACCGCCAAGAACTGATCGCCGCGTTCGCGGCAACGCTTACGATTGCCGCGTTCGCAGCGTCAGCGATAACCGGGCCACGTGCGCCAATCGCTCGCGCGGCCCTTTTTTTGCCCCTGTCGGCGGTGTCGTAACGTCCGGTCGGCGGCAAGCTCGATGATCCCCTGATC
>DATNNK010000116.1:0-6709 GCA_035601875.1 Casimicrobiaceae bacterium
GACCGACGCCGACATTGCCGACAACGATGCAGCACTGGGCATGCACGATGCCGCGCCGGTCATGCACGAGCCGTTCAAGCAGTGGGCGATCGAGGACAATTTTGTCGGCGGACGACCGCGATGGGAGGAGGTGGGCGCCGAGCTAGTCGACGACGTGGCTCCGTTCGAAACGATGAAGCTGAGGCTCCTTAACGGCAGCCATTCGGCATTCGCCTATCTGGGATTTCTCGCCGGACACGAGTACATCTATCAGGTCGCGGCGCAATCCGACTTCGTCGCCTTCATGCATCGGCTGATGGCCGACGAGGTCGTTCCCACCTTGAGCGTGCCAACGGGGGTCGATATCGTTGCCTATCAGCGAGCGCTGGTCACACGCTTCGGCAATCCGGCTTTGCCTCACCGTACGCAGCAGATCGCCATGGACGGCTCGCAGAAACTGCCGCAGCGGCTCCTCGGCACCGTTCGCGACAACCTGCACGCGGACCACCGTATCGACATGCTTGCGCTCGCAGTCGCCGGCTGGATGCGCTACGTCAGCGGCCGCGACGAAGCCGGGAATGCAATCAAGGTTTCCGATCCGCTGGCCGACGAGTTCGCGCGCATTGCCGCCGACAGCGGCATCCACGACGGCGGCGAGCCGGCGGCGCTCGCCCGCGGACTGATGGGAATTCGCGCGATCTTCGGCGATGATCTGCCCGCCGATCAACGCTTTGCCGGCCGCGTCAGCGCGTGGTTGACATCGCTGTTCTCCGCCGGCGCCGCGCGTACCGTCGCTCAGGCAATGTGTTCCGTCGCTTGAGCGTTTGACTTCAGCGATCGACAAAGTCCGAGGACTCAATATGATCCCACTTTCGCTGCATCCCGACCGTCTGTTTTCCTCCGACCCGGCGCAGCGGGACTTCAGTCGCGAACTCTATGCGACGATCAAGCAGCTCCCGATCGTCAGCCCGCATGGTCACCCCGATCCGCAGTGATAGGCCGACAACAAGCCCTTCACCAACGCGTCCGCGCTCCTCATCACGCCCATTACGTTTTCCGGATGCTCTACAGCCAGGGCGTCAAGCGGCCTGGGCTCCGGCAAGCCGACCTATCGTGGACTCCTGGTAGCCAGCATCGATCTGGTGCCCATCGCCTTGCATACGAATATTGGCTACGCCAGAAACCGCGCCGATCCGACCGAGCGCCGCCATCTGTATCACGTTTCCGCGGCGGCGGTGTGGACCCTCGACCCAACCTGGCGCCTGCTATTGGCGGAACTCGCGGGCGATACCAATGTCGATAACACGCGGTCCGTGTGGCCCTCCGTGGCGCGCGTGGGCGCGATCTATACGGTGAAAAAAGGCTTCGACATCGACATCGGCTACCAGACACGTCTCAACCACGAGGCGGCGAGCCAGACGCTGCTGATCGGGCTCACCGCGCGCTGGGGGCCTTGATGATTGACGCCGCGCCTGGGCGCGTCCTATAGTCGGCCGCCGATCGCGGCTTCGCTCTTTGGCCGATTCGATGACGACCGGCAATGGTTCGACCCGAATGACTCGATCAACTTGCGGGAGAAGCGATGAAGAACCAATCGGATGCGTTGGCGCTGGTGGGGCGTGTTTTGCTGGGCTTGATTTTTGTGCTATCGGGCTTCCAGAAGCTTATGGGGTTTTCTGGCGTCGCCGCCGGCATCGCCGGCAAGGGCTTGCCCATGCCGGAGGTGCTCGCCGTATTGGCCGTCATCATCGAACTTGGCGCCGGGCTGCTGCTGGTCGTCGGCTGGAAAGCGCGTTGGGCCGCGTTCCTGCTTTTTCTGTTCGCCATTCCGGTGTCGCTGGTCTACCACAATTTCTGGACGATGGAAGGAGCGCAGGCCGCAATGAACAAAATCCAGTTCCTGAAAAACGTGTCGATCATGGGCGGCATGCTGGTGGTGACGGCATTCGGCCCGGGCCGTTACAGTGTCGACAAGGGATGATGGTCATGCGTAAGCACAACTGATCGTGGCGGCCAAGTTGCGTGCAGTGCGGACCGCCAAGGCGCGCGTCGGGACTATCGCCCAGCAGATCGAGATCGGACCACACGTGGTGATCACCGACGTCGGTCGCGACGCCGGAGGCGATGATCTCGGGCCCGACCCCCACGAGCTGCTCGACGCGGCGCTGGCGGCCTGCACCGCGCTCACGCTGACACTGTACGCCCGGCACAAGGGCATCGAGCTGGCTGCGCTCGAAGTCGAGGTGGATCACGAGGAACACGATGGCGTGTACCGGATGCGTCGAGATATCCATGTCATCGGAGACCTTTCCGCAGAGCAGCGGACGCGGATGCTGGAAATTGCGAACAAGTGCCCGGTGTATCGCACGCTTTCGGGATCGTTCGATATCATTTCACAACTCGACTGATCGCCCTCCGGCTTGGCGAGGGTTTACTCGCGCTATTCGCGTATTGCGGAGTCGATCCAGAGCGTGACCGGGCCATCGTTGGTCAGCGCAATTTGCATGTGCGCGCCGAACACGCCGGTCGGGACCTGGCGCCCGAGTTCGCGCTCGAGCGCGCCGACGAAAGCGCCGAATAGGGGCTGCGCGACTTCCGGCGACGCCGCGCCGCTGTAAGATGGGCGGGCGCCCTTTTTCGTCGACGCGTGGAGCGTGAACTGACTGACGGCGAGAATCTCGCCGCCGCTGTCGCGCACCGAGCGGTTCATGACGCCGGCGTCGTCGTCGAAGATGCGCAAGGAGACGATCTTGTGCGCCAGCCAATCGGCTGCGGCGATTGAATCCGACGGGGCGACACCACACAGGACGAGGAGGCCGGCGCCGATTCTGGCTACGGTGTGATCGTCGACCGTTACCGCCGCCTCGCGCACGCGCTGGATTACCGCGCGCATCGGTCAGCGCACGACTTTGCGCTCGACGTTGGCGACCAGTCCGCCGACGATGGTCAAAGTGGTGATCGTGTCCGGGTCTGCCGCTGCAGGGAGGTATGACCAGTGCTTGCCCTCCTTGCCTTGCTCGCGGCTGGCGCGCGCTTCCACCTCGGGCTTGCCGATGCGTCGAATGACTTCCGACTCGGACATCCCGGTGCGGATGAATCGTCGCTCGGCGGCTTTGCCTAAGCTGAGTTTCTGCTCGGGTGCGCGACGCGGGCCTGGGGCGGCGCGCGTGCGCTGCGCGGCAGGGGGCGGGGTTGCGGCCACCGGCGAGCCCGGAACCACGCTGACCGTGGCGGGGTCAGTATCGAAATTGCGCAATTCCATCCCGGGCTTGCAAGGTTCGTCTTGATAGACCACGCTTCCGTGGTCGGCTTTGCACTTGACCATGGTGGCGTCTGCGGTACTCTGGTGGCCGAGCAAGACGTACGTCAACAATGACAGAACAAGCAATGAACGCATGGCAGCGCTTCCGCGGATGGGATGCGTTTACTATATTACCTTTACGACCTTGAGCACTCATCCGTTCGATGGATAGCCACACAAACTCCGCCCTGTTGCACGGCGCCTCGCGAAGACCCCTTCGCGCGGCAGCGGCGCTGTTGCTTCTGCCGTTGCTGGCCGGGTGCACGGCGGCGGGCTACTACTGGCAAGGTATCCGCGGTCAGCTCGATTTGCTGGAGCGCGCCCGGCCGATTCCCGCGGTCCTCGCCAGCACCGAGGATCCGGCCCTGAAACGCAAGCTCGAACGGGTGCTGGCGATTCGCGAATATGCGAGCCGCGAGCTCGCGCTGCCCGACAACCCGAGTTATCGCAGCTACACCGATCTCGGGCGGCGATTCGTTCTCTGGAACGTGTTCGCGGCACCGGAGCTTTCTCTCGAGCCGCGCCAATGGTGTTTTCCGGTGGCCGGATGCGTGAACTACCGCGGTTATTTCGACGAGGCGGCGGCCCGCGCCGAAGCGGCGCAACTCGGCGCGACCGGCGACGATGTCTACGTCGGCGGCGTTCCCGCGTATTCGACGCTCGGTTATTTCAACGATCCCATGCTGTCGACGGTCATCCGCTATCCCGATACGGAGGTCGCGCGTCTGATCTTCCACGAGCTCGCGCACCAGGTTGCTTATGCGAAGGACGACACGGTGTTCAACGAGTCCTTTGCCGTGGCGGTCGAGGAGGAGGGGATCGGCCGCTGGCTTGCGGCGCAGGACGATTCCGCGCTGACGGCGCAGTTCAACACCAGCCAACGCTATCGAGACGGATTTCGGACACTTATCTCCCGCACCCGTAGCGAGCTGGTGACGCTCTACGCAAGTCCCGCTAGCGCCGAAGAGAAGCGTGCCGGCAAGGCCGCGGCCTTTGCAACGATGCGTGCCGCCTACGATGCATTGAAGAAGGACTGGGGTGGCTTTGCCGTCTATGATGGCTGGTTCGCACAAGGACCCAACAATGCGAGTCTCGCCGCGGTCGGTCTCTACACTCAAAAGGTGCCGGAGTTCCATGCCTTGCTCGCCGGGGACAGCGGCGACCTTCGACGGTTCTACGCGCACGTGAAGGCGCTGGCGGCACTGCCAAAGGGCGAGCGCGATTCGGCGCTCGCGGCTGCGGCCGCCGCGAACCGGACGGCGGGAACGACGCCGACCCGCGCGCAGGGCGCCTCGCCGTCAGGGTGATTGGCCGCACCCGCCTCACAGGTGACTGGGTAGTCCATCGGTGAGGCACTACCGGCAATGTCGGTAGTGTCCTAGGACACTACCGCAATGTCTAAGCCATTGTCTTATCTCGCGATTCATAATATAATTTTAGGTTCCTTGCCTCACCCGCCGCAGACGGGGAGGCCGCCGGCAACACCGAGCATCAACCGTTGCCCAACCAACGTCCACAAGGAGCGATCTGCATGCGGCACTACGAAATCGTATTTATCGTTCATCCCGATCAGAGCGAGCAGGTGCCCGCGATGGTCGAGCGTTACCGCTCGATGGTCACCGCCCCCGGCGGGAGGATCCATCGCCTCGAAGATTGGGGACGGCGGCAACTCACCTATCCCATTGCCAAGGTTCACAAGGCGCACTACGTGCTCATGAACATCGAGTGCGACGCGCCGACGCTGACCGAGCTCGAGCACGCCTTCAAATTCAATGACGCGGTGCTACGCCATTTGATCGTCGCGGCAAGCGAGGCAGTGGTCGCTCCGTCGCCAATGATGAAGGAAGAGAAATCCCGCTCTCTGTCCCCTGGCGGAACGGCGGCGACCACAGCAGCACCCCCCGCATCACCTGCAGTTGTGCCGGCAGCCGTCGAGCCGACGCCGGTACCGACCTGACGACAAGCGCGGTGGAGGCCAACTCGGTGACGCTCGACGCCCGCTTGCAGTCGCGCGGCTCGCTGCGCTTTACGCCTGCCGGCGTGCCGGCGCTCGATTTCGAGCTCGCGCACGAATCGATGCAAGTCGAGGCGGGCAGCGAGCGCAGAGTTGCATGCGAGCTCGCCGCGGTTGCTTTGGGTCCGGTGGCAACGAAAATTGCCGACGTTGCGCCAGGCGCGCAGATCCGATGCACCGGCTTTCTCGCCCGCCGCTATCGCACCGGCATCACCGTGGCGCTGCACGTAAACGAATTCGATCTGAAGTCAGAAACCAAGGAAGGAAACTGACATGCCCCGTCCCATGGGAAGAAACGCCAAAGGCAAGGGTAAAGGCAAGGATGGCAAGAAGCGCGAACGCGGCAACAATCTGTTCAAGCGCAAGAAGTTCTGCCGCTTTACCGCCGAGGGTGTCAAGCAAATCGACTACAAGGACATCGACATCCTGAAGGATTTTGTGCAGGAAAACGGCAAGATCATGCCGGCCCGGATTACCGGTACCAAGGCCCGCTATCAGCGGCAACTATCGACGGCGATCAAGCGCGCACGTTACCTGGCGCTGCTGCCGTACACCGATTTGCACTGACAGGAGCAGCGATGCAGGTCATATTGCTGGAAAAGGTCGTAAACGTCGGTGATCTCGGCGAAGTAGTCAAGGTCAGGCAGGGCTATGCCCGGAATTTTCTGATCCCGCAAGGCAAGGCCAAGCGCGCGACGCCGGAAAATCTCAAGCTGCTGGAGGAAAAGCGCAGCGAGCTGGAAAAAGCCGCCGGCGAAAGACTGGCGAAAGCGCAGGCGCAGGCCGAAAAGATCGAAGGCGTGACGATACAGGTGACACAGAAAGCGGGCGTCGACGGCCGCTTGTTCGGTTCGGTGACCAATGTCGACATCGTCGATGCGCTGCAGGGGCTCGGCCATACCGTCGAAAAGTCGATGGTACGCATGCCCGAAGGCCCGCTGAAGCACGTAGGAGACTTCCCGTTGGTCATAGCGTTGCACACCGATGTTGCGGCGCATATCACCGTCACCGTCCTGGGCGATACCACCGGCAATCAGGCTGCCTAGCGCCGCATTTGGGGGCGTAAGCGCGTGAGCGAAGGGACCGGCAACGGTCCCTTTTGTTATCGACGCGGGGATCTCTTATTTCGTCATTCCCGCGGCCTTTGGTCCCCGCGAAAGCGGGGAGGGAATCCAGTGTCTTTGGAACGCCACTGGGTCCGCGCTTATGCGGGGACGACGGTCTCGCGAACCGGAGCCTTGGAGCGGATGTCCGGCAGGCGTAGCGCACGTTTCACCTGCTAATATGTAACCGCAGCCCGTCTGTGCGTCCCTCGCATGCCCAACGACACCCAAATTGAAGCTCTGAAAGTTCCGCCGCATTCGATCGAAGCGGAACAATCAGTGCTCGGCGGCTTGCTGCTCGACAATGGTGCC
>DATNNK010000117.1:0-2027 GCA_035601875.1 Casimicrobiaceae bacterium
TGCACGCTCATCCATTTCAATAGCGATTCGGACGGGTCCGGCTTCGTTATATTGCTGATAACGTTTGTGTCGAGAAGGTAGCGGGTCAAAGGTCGACCTTGCGGCCGGATTCCCGGGAACGCTCGAATTCGAGATCGGCGCCTACAAGCGGCGATCGACGCAGCGCCTCAAGAATTCCGCCTCTCTTCGGCGGATCGCCCGAGATCGTCCGGCCGATGGCGGCTCGAATTCGGGCCGAATCTGGGCCATCTTCCGCGAGGCGCCGCGCGACGGAGCGGATCAAGTCACGATCTGTATTGAGTCCGAGCACCTCGAATCGGGCGATCCCCCGCTTCGTCAGACGGGAGCGATAATTTCGCAACGCTCGCTTCTGTGCTGTGTCGCTCATAGTTCTCTCCGAAAGTATGCCCTGTAATATACCCGGTAATATTGTGTAGGGCAAGCAACAGCCTAATCACTAGGAGCACGACATGGAAACCATCAATTCCGCTACTTCTATTCGCGTACCGTGGAACAAGGGAAAACTCGTTGGCCAGAAAGCACCGTTCAAGCTAAAAGAGATTTGGGCCATCCGCGTTCGATTGCAAATAGCCAGAAGCGGTCCTTCAACTAAAAACTCTCCCAACGAAAAAGGGACGGACCAACCCATCGCTGACCGGCCCCAAAACGTTACTAAACGAAACAATATAAGTCCCGATATGACGCCAACGGGAGTGCGATACAGCCTCATCCGGGCGGCCTGCCGCCGGCAACGACGATGGGTTCGCCGAGTGCTCGCCGATATTCCTCCTCGCCGATCGCATCCACCGACCGCAGCTTCGCCAGCAGCTCGTCGATCAGCGAACGCAGCCCAGGCCCCGGCGTGCCGTGCGCGAATGAACTCTGGTATTTGATCGGCCCGGGGATGATCGCGACCAGGAAGGCCATCTCGGCCGGCGTCAGCTCTCGGGGTTCGCGACCGAAATAGCGGCGGGCCGCGGGCCGCAGGTCACGCAGGTCCGGTCCCCATTCGATGATGTTCAGGTAGATCTCGAGGATACGATCTTTGCCGAGCGCCGACTCGAGCAGGAACGTGATCGCTAGTTCCTGCAGCTTGCGTCCGAGCTGCTTGTCGCGCGACAGGAACAGGTTCTTGGCCAGCTGCTGGGTGATTGTCGACGCTCCGCGCGCGGCGCCGCCGCGCGACCAGTTGGTGAGCAGCGCGGCGGGTAGTTCGCGCAGGTCGATGCCGCGATGCCCGTAAAAGCCTGTGTCTTCGGCAAGCAGCAGAGTGCGCACGAACAGCGGCGGAACGTCGCGCAGGGCGATGAAGTCGGGGGACGCGAGCGAGACGTCGATGGGGCGGTGCGGCCCGGGGCCGTCTTCGGATCTGAAGATGAAATCGCCGCGCAGGCGCACGACTGCCGGCGGCATCGGACGTGGCGGCCTGAAGGCGATTTTCTGGCTCACCGAGAGCGAGGCAGGGTCCGCCAGGCGTCCGCGTACACGCACGTCGATCGTGGCCGAGCCAAGGTCACGGCCGGCGCCGGGCGCCATTCCCAAGCTTTCGGGCACCGCGAGCCCGGATGCACCCAGCAGTTGCGCGAAGTCCAGATGCTGCATGCCCAGTGCGAGATCGACAACCGGATCGGAGTCGAGATCGCGCAGTGTGATCGAGCCCGACAGGGCGGCACCGGCCACCGTCGCGTGGACCTCGGGGATCTCGATCGTGCCCCCGATCCGGCGCCAGGCGCCATCGAATCGTAAGGTCACGTCCGTCGGATCGCCGAGCTGCGGCTCGTCGGCGGCGTTATCCGCCAGCGCTCCCAAGCGCGCGCCGCGCGCGCCCATGCCCACGTGGAAACGGAGCGCATCGGTGCTGACCTGAAGGTCCACGCGGCCGTCCGCGATACCACCATCGAGCAGCGGTTGGGCGTCGCGCCGCACGTCGAACAGACGTCCGGCGTCGAGCCCACGTGCCTCGATACTCCACGCGCTGCCCACCGGAGACGCCAGCTTGCGGATTGACAGGCCGGCTTGTGGCTCCA
>DATNNK010000118.1:0-9183 GCA_035601875.1 Casimicrobiaceae bacterium
TGCGCAGTCGCCAAAGCTGGTAGGCGACTAGCGCCATGAGCACCATGACGAGGGTCCCGTTGAGGACAACGAGCAAGGTGTAGTTCTCCGCAAACAAGGAGGTGTTGGCGCTGGCCGTCGCGAGCAGAAACAGGAACACCGTGCCCAGAACGGCGCAGCCCAGCACGACGTAACGGATCAGATGCGGCGCGAGCACCCTGTTCACGGGACGAAGCTCCAGCGATACCATTCGGATTGCAATGACCAATCGCGCGACGCAAGCGCATTGATCTGGAATGGCTTGGGAAGCTGTGACGCGTCGAGGCGCAAGCGAACCGCGGCGTCGTATCGCGCGCCCTTGACCAGCGCATCCTTGCGGACCACCGGCCGCGCGACGACGCGCGATAGCAGGCGCTGCACTTCATCGAGAGATTCGAGCTGTTGACCCAAGAGTCCCGTGGTCAGGCGGTATTGACGCGTCAACGGCGAATAGGTCAATCGATATTGAACCGTCAGTTGCGCGACCTTCTCGTCGAGCCAGTACCAGCGCGGCCGTCCAAGCTCGAATTCCAGAACGAAATAGAGCGACACGCCATTCTGCAGCGCCTCTTCCAGCGTCGGATTGAAGGCAACGTCGAACTGTGCGGTGAGAACGTAATCGTCGTCGTCAGGCACCAACTCGGCCGATTGCACGCCGATCGTGTCGGCGCGAACCGGTGCCACGAACGGTGGCAGCAGCGAGAGAGCCGCGCAGAAAAGGCCGAAAACAAGACGGGACATTGGCGACATGCCGCGAGCGGCGTCGTGCCGCGCACAGTCTCTTTCGGAAGCGATCAGATTTTCTGGAGAAGGGCGTAGAAAAACCCGTCGTGATTGTGCGCTGCGCCGGCCCCCGCTGGCAAGAGTTGTCCTCCGGCAGCGCCGACTTCGGCGGAGAGCGCACATTGAGTCCGCGATGCGTCGCGGTGCGCAAGGAGAAACGGTTCGATCTGCCCCTCGTTCTCCGCACCAAAGATCGAGCAGGTCGCGTATAGCAGCTTGCCGCCTGACTTCAAGCAGGGCCAGAGCGCATACAGCAAGCGCTTCTGCTGCGCGACGAATCCGACGATATCGCTTTCGCGCCGCAGCCACTTTCCATCAGGATGACGGCGCACGACGCCCGAAGCGGTGCAGGGCGCATCGAGCAAGATGCGATCGAACGCGGTCCGGTCCCACCACGCGCCGGTGTCCGCCGCGTCGGCGACTTGCAGCCTCGCGCTCAAGCGCAGCCGCGCGAGATTGCGGGTCACTCGCTCGAGCCGGCCCTCGTCATTGTCGAGTGCTATCAGTTCGAGTTTCGCAAGCTCCGCGAGATGAGTTGTCTTACCGCCGGGCGCGGCGCAGGCGTCGAGCACTCGCATACCGTCATGCGCATCCAGTAACGGTGCGGCAACCTGCGCTCCGGCGTCCTGCACCGAGAACCAACCTTCGAGATAGCCGGGCAGATCTTCGACCCGACGCGGTTCGGCAATGATCACCCCGGATACGCCGACGGGATTTGCGGCAACGTTCGCCAGTCTCAAGGCATCGAGATACGCGTCGCGCGATGTTTCGCGGCAATTCACGCGCAGCGTCAGTGGCGGCCTCTTGTTACCTGCATCGAGAATCTCCGGTGCGCTGTCCGCATACTCCGCGAATACGAGATCGATCCACCATCGCTGATACGAATAGCGACCTTCCGCATCTCGGGCGATATCGCCGAGAACGCTTTCGCGGCGGCGCAGAAAGGTGCGCAGGATGGCGTTGGTGAGTCCCTTGGCCGATGTGCGCTGCAGTTGACCCGTCACCCGCACCGCGCTGTCGACCACGGCATGGGCTGGCGCTGTCGTGTGGATCAGCTGATAGAAAGCCACCCACAGCAGCGCCTCGACGTTCTGATCGGTGAGCGGGCGCTCCGCAAGGATCCGTACTGCCGAGCGGACCTGCCCAAGAAAGCGAAGCGTGCCGTACGCGAGGTCGGTGGCGAGAGCGCGTTCTCCCGATTGCGATGCCCCCGCCTCCTCGAGTGCGCCACCCAGCGAGATGCCGGCAAGGACCCTGCGCACGGCCTTCGCCGCGATGCGTTGCGCCTGCTCCATCGCGGTAGGAACCGCGGCGCTATCGGACTAGCGCGAGCAGGCGGTGGATACGCTCCTCGGTCGGCGGATGAGTACTGAAAAGTCCCGCGATGCCGCCGCCGTGCAGGGGGTTGATGATCATCATTTGCGCAGTCGCCGGATGCGCTTCGGCGGTTTCCAGCGGCAGGCCCTTGGCATAGCGATCGATTTTCGCGAGCGCGTCGGCAAGAGCCCGCGGATCGCCGGAGATTTCCGAGCCGCTGCGATCGGCTTCGAATTCACGGCCGCGCGAAATTGCAAGCTGAATCAGCAGCGCCGCGATCGGCGCCAGGATCAGCACAAGAATCGCCAGCACCGGATTGCGATGGTCGTCGTCGCTGCGCCCGAAAAACATGCCGAAGTGCGCCAGCGTCGAGATCGCGCCGGCGATGGATGCAGTAATGGTGGACGTGAGTATGTCGCGGTTTCGCACGTGCGCGAGCTCATGTCCCAGCACGCCGCGCAACTCCCGCGCGGTCAGCAGCTGCAGGATGCCCGTGGTCGCGGCGAGTGCCGCGTGCTCCGGGCTGCGTCCGGTCGCGAACGCGTTGGGCTGCGCTTCGTCGATCAGATAGACCCGCGGCATCGGCAATCCGGCACGAGCGGCAAGATCCTTGACCGTGGCATACAGCTGCGGCGCCGACGTCGCGTCGACCTCGCGTGCCCTGTAGAGCTTGAGCACCATGGTGTCCGAGAACCAGTACGCCCACAGATTGGTCGCCAGTCCCAACGCCAGCGCCAGCAGCATTCCCTGCCCACCGCCAAGCACCGCCCCGACCATGCCGAACAAGGCCATGATCGCGGCCATCAACAAACTCGTTTTGAACCAGTTGCCGAACATCGTGGCCTCTCTATCCAACCGTCGCGCGCCTCGATTGAGCCGCTCACCCGTTAGATGGTAGCGGACGGGTAATGATTCAACGGCGGACGGTCGCCAAAGCAAGCCGACGGGTCCTTCGGCAAAGCAGCAGCCGCGCCCGATGGCCTCAGTGGACGGCAGCCGCGCCTGCGCGGCTGCCGGTCTCCATCGGGTTACCCGACAAGAAATCCGCCGCACTAAGCCGTCTGCCGCCGGCACGCTGCAATTCGAGCACGGCAAGGGCCCCTTCGCCGCAAGCTATGACCAAACCATGGCGGTCCGCCCGGACGACGGTGCCCGGGAGGCCGAAGTCGCCGGAGGCCGGCTCTGCCGCCCAGATCTTGATCGGCTTCCCGGCCAGCGAGGTAAGAGCGCCCGGGAAGGGATTGAGCGCCCTCACCTGGCGATCGATGGCGAGCGCCGGAGCTCGCCAGTCGATGGCCGCGTCGTCGCGGGAGATCTTGCGGGCATAGCTCGCGCCGTCTTCCTGCTGCGGCAAAGCCTCGACATGGCCGTCGCGCTTGAGGCGGTCGAGCGTTTCGACGATCGCTGCCCCGCCCATGGCCGCAAGCCTGTCGCTGAGCGTTGCCGCGCTGTCCCTTGGTTCAATGGATACCTCGCGCGCGGAGATAATCGCGCCGGTATCGAGCCCGGCATCCATCTGCATGATGCTGATTCCCGTCTGCGCATCGCCGGCCAGCAAGGCGCGCTGGATCGGCGCCGCGCCTCGCCAGCGCGGCAAGAGTGAGGCGTGGACGTTGATGCAGCCGTGCCGCGGAGTCTCGAGGACCGGCTGGGGCAGGATCAATCCGTAAGCCGCAACCACGAGCACATCGAGCGCGGCGCCGGCAAGCTCTGCGCGGGCGGCTTGGTCGTTGAGCGTCGCCGGTTGAAACAGCGCTAATCCGCGTTCGAGCGCAAGCGACTTCACCGCGCTGGGGACGAGCTTTAGTCCGCGCCCCCGCGGCCGGTCGGGCCGGGTCAGGACCTTGACGACCAGGAATCCGGCGTCAAGAATCGCCGCCAGAGCCGTTGCGGCAAACGGCGGCGTGCCGGCGAATCCGACTCGCAAAGCGGCTGCCAAGGTTGGAACGGATTTGGAACTGAGTTGGAAATTGGGTTGGCAGCGGAGTCGGCAACTGAGCTGGAAACTGAGTCGGCAACCGAGGCGGCGGCAGAGGTGAGGGGATCAGCCAGCGAGTCGCTGTTTTTTTCGGAGCCGCGCCATAAGGCGTGCCCGCTTCAGCGGCGACAGATAATCGACAAAGACCTTGCCTATCAAATGATCCATCTCATGCTGGATACACACCGCGAGCATGCCGTCGGTCGACAGCTCGAACACCTCTCCGCGCTCGTTTTGTGCGCGAACCGTGATTTTGGCCGCCCGGATGACCTTGTCGTAATACCCGGGCACCGAGAGGCAGCCCTCTTCGCACTCGGTCTCGCCCTCCGCCGTCACGATCTCCGGATTGATGAAAACTCGCAGCTCGTTGCGCGCTTCGCTGACATCGATCACCAGCACCCGCTTGTGCACGTTGACCTGCGTCGCGGCCAGTCCTACGCCAGGCGCGCTGTACATGGTCTCCGCCAAGTCGGCGACGAGTTTGCGGATGTCCGCGGTGACCGCAGCGACCGGCGAGGCGACCTTTCTCAGCCGGGAATCGGGGTACTCAAGAATGTCCAGAACCATAAATGCTTGCAAAATACCCACTCGGGATGCAGAATCAATCCTAAACCCCTATTTTGCGGCGGTTTAGGACGTTTGCAAGTCTACCTGATGCCGCCTTTTGGAGAGGCCTCATGCGCCTAAAGTCTATTATAGCGCCCCTGCTGTTTTCCGCGTGCGCGCTGCCGTTTCTGCTCTGTGCATCGGTCGCCGCGGCACAGGATCTGCAGCTTCAGGAGAACCCTCCCGACCGCTACACCGTGCAAAAGGGCGACACGCTCTGGGGCATTTCCGGAAAGTTTCTGAAGCAGCCCTGGCGTTGGCCCGAGATCTGGCAAATGAATCGCGACCAGATCAGGAATCCGCATTTGATCTATCCAGGTGACGTCATCGCGTTGGACAAGGTCAACGGCGAATGGCGTCTTTCCCTCGCGCAGCGCAATGTCGACCCGCGGCCGGACGTACGCTTGTCCCCTTCGATACGCGTGGACAGTCTGGAGGGCGAAGCGATTTCCAGCATCCCGCCGGGAGATCTCGCTCCGTTCTTATCCCTGCCCCTCGTTACCGACGGTGGTGGCATTCCGGGCGCGGCCAGGATCATCGCTGCCCGCGACAATCGCGTCGTGCGCGGCGTCGGCGACTTCGTCTACGCGATCAACGTCGACGATAAGTCTGGAACGCAGTGGTACATCTATCGCCCGGGCAAGATACTGCACTCCTTCGACAGCGACGAAACGCTGGGCTACGAAATGCGTTATCTGGGCACGGCCCGCGTCGATCGCTTCGGCGAAGTCGCCCGGATGGAGATCACCACCGCGCGCGAGGAGATTCTGCTCAACGATCTGCTGCTGCCCGCGCCGCGGGAGGAACTGGTGAATTATGTGCCTCACGCTCCGGACAAGGTCGTTGACGGCCGCATCATTGCCCTTGGGAACAACACCGCCGAAGGCGGCCGCGGATCCATCATCACCCTCGACCGGGGAACGCGCGACGGTATCGAGGTCGGGCACGTGCTGGCGATCTATCACCCGACGCCGGTCATCGCCGATCCGCGACCCTACGAAGGCCCTGACATCCTCGCCAGGTTTGTCGACCAGACCCGGGTCATCGTCCCGCCGACGCGTTACCTCAACGTCCCGCCCGAACGTTCAGGACTGCTATTCGTGTTCCGGACATTCGACAAGGTCGCGTACGCGCTGGTGCTGAACGCGGCCGAGCCGGTCGTCATCGGCGACCTCCTGCGCAAGCCCTAAGCCCCAGCGCGTCGGAGAAGATCGACCGATGGAGATCGACGCCCGCGTCGAGGCATGGGCGTCGCTGCAGCTTCTGCCGGGCGTGTCGGCCCGCGTGCTGGCGGGCCTGCTCAAAGCCCTCGGCGGGCCCGAAGAGGTACGAGGCGCCTCTCGCGCCAATCTCGCCAAGCTAGTGCCCGCCGAGCTCGCGTCGGCCGTCGCACGCGGTCCCGATCCGGCGCTCCTCGAGCGAACGCTTTCCTGGGTTGCCGAGCCGGGCCACGCTCTCATCGCGTGGGATGACGTCGATTATCCGCGCTCGTTGCTGACCATAAGCGACCCTCCGCCAGCGTTCTACTACTGTGGCCGGCGCGAGCTTCTCAACCGGCCATCGATTGCGATCGTCGGCAGCCGAAACGCGACGCCGCAGGGAATGGACAATGCGGAGGCATTTGCGGCCACGCTCTCCGGCGCCGGATTCACCATCGTCAGCGGGCTTGCCCTGGGGATCGATACCGCCGCGCATCGGGGGGGCTTGAGCGCGGGTGGGAGCAGTATCGCGGTGATAGGGACCGGCCCGGATCGGATCTACCCGTCGGCAAACCGCGCGCTTGGACATCGCCTCGCCGCAGAGGGTGGGCTGTTGTCGGAGTTTCCCCTCGGCACGCCACCTTTGCCCACCAACTTTCCTCGCCGGAACCGGCTGTTGAGTGGCCTCTCCCGCGGAGTTCTCGTCGTCGAGGCGACGCTCGCCAGCGGCTCGCTGATCACCGCGCGATTTGCCGCCGAGCAGGGTCGCGAGGTATTCGCCATTCCGGGTTCGATTCATTCCCCCTTCTCCAAAGGCAGCCATCGTCTGATCAAGGAAGGGGCCAAGCTGGTCGAGACCGCCCGTGACGTGATCGAGGAGCTCGGGGGCGCAGCGCCCACGGAAGGCGTCCAAATGGAGGTGCCAGCACCGGATATGCAAGCCGACGCCGGACGGGTACTCAAGGCGCTCGGGCATGATCCAGCAGGCGTTGACGCGCTGACCGCGCGCACCGGCCTCGCTGCCGGGGCGGTATCCGTCGCGCTGGTGGAGTTGGAGCTCTCCGGACGCATCACAGCGCTTCCGGGCGGCGCATTCCAGCGCGTGCGTTAAGCCGATGCGCCCCCATCTAGGGCTGGACCTGCCTTATCCTTGAGGCGGGCCTTGCTATTATCTGCCCCTCGTTTGCCCACTGAACCCGTAAAGCTCCGATGGCCAAGAGCTTGATCATCGCCGAGAAGCCTTCCGTCGCTGCGGATATCGCGCGTGCGCTGGGCGGCTTTGCGCGCCATGCCGACTATTTCGAAAACGATCGATATGTGCTGTCGTCGGCAATCGGCCATCTGCTCGAACTCGGCATGCCCGAGGAAGAGGAGGTCAAGCGCGGCAAGTGGACGTTCGCGCACTTGCCCGCGATACCGTCGAAATTCGCGCTCAAGCCGATCGAAAAGGCAGAGTCCCGTCTGCGATTGCTGCTGAAGCTGTTGAAGCGCAAGGATGTGACCGCGCTGGTGAACGCCTGCGATGCGGGCCGGGAAGGTGAGTTGATCTTCCGCAATATCGCGCAGTACGCCAAGACCACCAAGCCGATCAAGCGGCTGTGGTTGCAGTCGATGACTCAGGGCTCGATCCGGGATGCATTCGGTCAGCTGCGCGCGGACGAGACGATGCGTCCGCTCGCCGATGCCGCGGTGTGCCGGTCTGAATCCGACTGGCTGGTCGGCATCAACGGTACGCGGGCCATGACCGCGTTCAATTCGAAGTCGGGCGGCTTCCAGCTCACGACGGTCGGCCGTGTTCAGACACCGACCCTCGCCATCCTGGTCGATCGCGAGCAGCAGATCCGGGCATTTCGCGCCCGTGGCTACTGGGAAGTGCACGGGACGTTTGGCGCCGCGGGTGGCGAGTACGACGGCCGCTGGTTCGACGAGGCCTTCAAGAAACCCGACGACGATGCCGATGCCCGCTCCGAAAGAATCTGGGACGAGGCGACCGCCGGTGCTATCGCCGCCAAGTGTGAAGGACAGCCGGGAACCGTCACCGAAGAGACCAAGCCTTCGACGCAGGTGTCCCCGCTGCTCTATGACCTGACCAGCCTGCAGCGCGAAGCCAATGGCCGATTCGGCCTGTCCGCGCGCACGACCTTGTCGCTTGCGCAAGCGCTCTATGAGAAACACAAGGTGCTGACCTATCCCCGCACCGACGCGCGCGCGCTGCCGGAAGATTATCTGGGGACCGTCAAGGACACGCTTGAATCGTTGCGCGAATCGAACGCCTACGCTGTCTTCGCCGGCCAGGTGCTGAAGGCAAAATGGGTCCGGCCCAATAAGCGGATCTTCGACAACAGCAAAATCTCCGACCATTTCGCGATCATTCCCACGCTGCAGCATCCGAAAAACCTCAACGAGCTCGAGGCCAAGCTCTACGATCTGGTCGTCAAGCGATTCCTGGCGGTGTTCTATCC
Source organism: Casimicrobiaceae bacterium (assembly GCA_035601875.1). Classification (GTDB taxonomy): domain Bacteria; phylum Pseudomonadota; class Gammaproteobacteria; order Burkholderiales; family Casimicrobiaceae; genus PALSA-1003. The sequence continues at coordinate 8,364 of DATNNK010000118.1, forward strand.
TCCGGCGGAATATCTGCTGACGACGCGCATTACACGCGTTGCGGGCGAGCCTTTCAAGACCGAGGGCAAGGTGCTGACCTCGCCTGGCTGGCTGACGGTCTATGGCAAGGAAGCCCAAGTCGACAGCGATGCGACGCTTGCCGCCGTAAAAGCAAACGAAAAGGTCGTGACCAAGGAAATCCGGATCGTAGCCAATCAAACCAAGCCTCCCGCGCGCCTGACCGAAGCGACGCTGCTGTCGGCGATGGAAGGCGCCGGGAAACTGATCGATGACGACGACCTGCGCGAGGCGATGCGCGAAAAGGGCCTCGGCACACCGGCGACGCGGGCGCAGATCATCGAAGGACTGATCCTCGAGAAATACGTCCTGCGCGAGGGGCGCGACCTTCAGCCCACGGCGAAAGCATTCTCGCTGATGACGCTGTTGCACGGCCTCGGCATTCCCGAGCTCTTCTCGCCGGAATTGACTGCGGAATGGGAATTCAAACTCTCGCAGATGGAGCATGGCAAGCTCAAACGCGAGCAGTTCATGCGCGAGATCGTGCGCATGACCAGGCACATTGTCGGCCAGGCTGGCAACTACGAGAGCGACACGATACCGGGCGATTTCGCCACGCTGTCCGCGCGGTGCCCGAAATGCGGCGGCGAAGTGCATGAGAACTACAAGAAGTTTCAGTGCCAGTCGTGCGATTTCGGGATCTGGAAAATCGTTGCCGGGCGCCAGTTCGATGCTGCCGAGGCCGAGACGCTGCTCTCGACGCGCGAAGTGGGGCCGCTGGAAGGCTTTCGAAGCAAGCTGGGCCGTCCGTTCGCCGCAAAG
>DATNNK010000119.1:0-2654 GCA_035601875.1 Casimicrobiaceae bacterium
GCGGCCGGAGCGAATGATCGGCCCTGCGTAGCGGAATTCAATGCTTCGCAAATTGGAGACGCAAATGAAAGCGCGCCATTGCATTTGCGCGAGCATCCTCATCGTCGCGACAACGTTCCTCGCGGTGCCGCCCGCCTTGGCAAAGGACGTTGCGATTCCGCAGGAGACTCTGCGCGTATCAGGCCTTCATGCCGCAGCCGAGATTCGCGTGGACCGTTGGGGCGTGCCACACCTATACGCCAGCAGCGAGGCGGACCTCTTCTATGTGCAGGGCTTCAACGCTGCACGCGACCGCCTTTTTCAGATCGACCTGTGGCGACGCCGCGGTCTTGGCCAACTTTCGGAGGTGTTCGGCCCGGGGTTCCTCGAACAGGATCGCGCGGCTCGGCTGTTCCTCTATCGCGGTGACATGGACCGCGAATGGCGCATCTACAGTGCTCGCGGAGGCCGTGAGGCCGAACCGGTCGCGCAGCGATTCGTCGATGGCGTCAACGCGTATGTGGACTGGCTCGCGAAGAATCCGGCAAGCTTGCCGTGGGAATTCAAGCAACTCGACTATCGACCGGCCAAGTGGTCGGCGGAGGACGTGGTGCGCATCCGCTCGCACGGCCTCACGCGAAATTTGCTCTCCGAGGTGGCGCGCGCCAACACCCTGTGCAAGACGAACGACGTGGACGCAGACCAGCTTCGCTTCGGGCTCACCAACGACTGGAAAGCGCAGGTGCCGGAGGGGCTTGATCCATGCCTTCCGACGGACGTCCTGAAGGTGTTCGAGCTCGCGACGCAGAACGTGACCGTGACCAAAAACATGCTCAAGCTCGCCGAAGTTCCGCAAGCGGTCGCGGCACTCGATGAGGAGTCGGCTACCGAGGGCAGCAATAGCTGGGTGATCGCGCCGAAGAAGTCGGCGACCGGGCGTGCGATTCTTGCAAACGACCCGCACCGGGCGTATTCGGCGCCGAGCCTTCGCTACCTGGTGCAACTTTCCGCGCCGGGTCTCGACGTGATCGGCGCGGGCGAGCCCGCCTTGCCCGGCGTCTCGCTTGGGCACAACGGAACCATCGCCTTTGGCCTCACGATCTTCAATATCGATCAGGAGGACCTCTACGTTTATGAGTTGAATCCGGTCGATGCCACGCAGTATAAGTACAAGGATGGTTGGGAGGCATTTCGCGTGATTCGCGAGGCCATTCCGGTGAAAGGCGGCGCGGCGAAGGAAGTCGAACTGACCTTCACGCGTCACGGGCCCGTGGTGCACGTCGATGCGCAGAAAGGGCGCGCCTATGCGGTGCGCTCCGGTTGGCTCGAAACCGGCATGAGCCCGTATTTCGGCTCCGTCGATTACATGCGCGCGAAGGACTTCAAGACGTTTCAGGCCTCGCTAGTCAACTGGGGCGCCCCGACTCTGAACCAGGTGTACGCAGATGTGAAGGGTAACATCGGCTGGATGCCGAGCGGATTGGCACCGCGCCGGCCGAATTGGGACGGCCTGCTTCCGGTGCCTGGAGACGGCCGTTTCGAGTGGGCCGGATTCTGGCGCGGCAATGAGTTGCCATCGTCCTACAATCCCCCCGATGGTTTTATTGCAACGGCGAACGCCTACAACATTCCGGCCGACTACCCGGCGCGCGAGCGCAAGCTTGGCTTCGAGTGGACGAATCCATCCCGCCATCAACGCATCCATGAGGTCCTCGGGTCGCTGCCAAAGGTTTCGCTCGAGGATTCAGAGCGGCTGCAAAACGATATCCTGTCGATCCCGGCGCGCCGACTCTCGGTCCTCCTTGCCCCGCTGGTGTCCGATGACGAGAAGACGCGGCGCGCCCTCGCATTCCTGCGCGGGTGGGACGCACGCCTGCACGCCGATTCGCCGCAAGCCGCGCTCGAGGAAATCTGGCAACTGCGTCACTTGCGCAAGGCCTATCGCGAGGCAGTGCTTCCGCCCGAGGCGACCGCGGCGCTCTCGACCACCGACATGAATGTGATGCTAGCCGGACTGGAAGCGCCCGACAAAGGTTTCGGCGAGAATGCAGTGACGAAACGCAATCAGCTTCTGCTGTCGACGCTTAAATCGGCGTGGGAGGAAATGGAAAAGCTGCAGGGACCCGAGCCGGCCTTCTGGCAGTGGGGGAAACTCCACTTCAATCTGAACGAGCACCCGTTCGCGCCCATCGTCGATGATGCGATGCGTGCCCGCATAAATGTCGGGCCAATCGCCAAGAATGGCAGTGAATTCACGCCAAGCCAGTCGCTCACCCGCGTCACGGATTTCCGTCAAATGAACGGCCCATCCGTTCGCGTCGTGCTGGACGTCGGCAACTGGGACAATTCGCGGGCGGTGAACCACCCCGGCCAATCGGGCGACCCCGAGAGCCCGCACTACCGCGACCTCGCGGCGCTTTGGAGCGAAGGGAAGTACTTCCCATTGCTTTACTCGCGCAGGGCCGTTCTGCGCGCGACGGAACGCGTGATTCGGCTAGTGCCCGAATAGCTCTAAACAAGCGTCTTGCCAAGCCAACATCGATCGGCCGCCAGCGCGGGACTATATGGCTGGCGTCGCCCAGGCCTTTTCGTTACCACGGCTTGGTTGCAATTTTATTGGCGCACGAGCTTAGCGTGTCGGACCTCTCGCTGAATCGAGAATTGCTTCTCCGCTG
>DATNNK010000120.1:0-5356 GCA_035601875.1 Casimicrobiaceae bacterium
CCACGACGATGTCGATCGCGGGATGTCGAACGAGCGCCTGCCAGTCGTCGCCCACATGCGTCGTCCCCAGGCGCAATGCGTGGTCGAGCGATTGCGCGGCGAAGCGCTCCGGCGCCCAGCCGACGCGCTGAAGATTGACCATCGCGTTTGCCGGCGCCAGATCGGCGATCGCCGCCAGATGAATGCCGGGAGTCTTCGGCACCTGCGCGAGGTACATGGCGCCGAACTTGCCGGCGCCGATCAATCCGACGCGAAGCGGCCGGCCCTCGGCGGCGCGCTTCTGCAGTCGGGCGTAGAGGCTCATGCGGTCACGCTTGATTCAAGCGGCGAGACTTGCTTCGCCTGCGTCTTGGGGAGTCCCGTTTTTCCACGGCAGCGCGACGTCGTAATCTTTCAGCAGGCAATCGTCCGGCAGGCACTCGATCGGCGTGAAATCGCGGTGGGCGATGTATTCGGGACGCTTGAATCGGCGGATGTGGTTGGACACCGCGCACAGACTCAAATAGACGCTGACTCGATTCCACGGCGACAAGTTGGATGTCGAGGCGTGAACGAGGCACGAATGAAACAAGATCATCGATCCCGCAGGACCCTTTGGCGCGACAATGCCGCCGCGGGCGACCAGACGAGCGATGGTGTCGTGGCTGATCGTCCACAGCGGATAGCTGGTGGTCGAAGTGTCGTGCGCCGCATCGATCACGCCCAGCTTGTGGCTGCCGGGAATGAACATGAGCGGGCCATTGAACTCGTTGACATCATCCAAAAAAATCGCGACGTTCATCGCCCGCGGCTCCGGCATGTCGTCGTCGTTCTTCCAGGTGCCGAAATCCTGATGCCATTGCCAGACGTCGCCGTCGAAGGCCATCTTGCCGTTGATCTTGAACTGATGCATGTACACCGCCTCGCCGAACACCTGCATCGCGGGTTCGACCATCCGCGGGTGCCGCGCGAGCCGAGCGAATGGTGCGCTGTACAGGTGCGCGGCGAAATTGGTGCGCACCGCATCGCTTCCCTTCTCGCGCACGTTTTCCTGCCGGTGCTCGGCATAAAGCCGAGGCACCTCGTTCAGCAGGACTGCGATTTCGTCCGGCTTGAAAAGGCTTGGAAAGAACAAGTAGCCGTCGTGATCCAATCGCGACCGTTGCTCCGAGTCGAGTCGCATGGCGTCCTCTTGTGGCTGTTCCGGGTCGATTCTATCCGTTATGATCCGCTGCTTCGATTGTAGTCGATTTTCCACCGTCTCCGGACAGCACGAGGCACGAGCGGAAAGGGAGTGAGATGACGGAATTAAGGGACCGATTCGGCAGGCCGCTGCGCCTTGGAGTGATCGGCGGCGGCCCCGAAGCGTGGATCGGACGCATGCATCGCGGCGCTGCCGAGATGGACGGATGGTGGCGGCCCGTGGCCGGTGTCTTCTCCGGCGACGCGGCGCGCTCGCGCGCGGGCGGCGCGGCGCTGGGCTTCGACCCCGGGCGGAGTTACGGCGATGTCGATGAAATGCTGCGCCAGGAACGCCTGCGTCCGGATGGCATCGACGCAGTCACGATCGTGACCCCTAACGATACGCATTACCCATTCGCGGTCGCCGCGCTCGACGCCGGTCTCGATGTCGTTTGCGACAAGCCTGTGACGCACGATTTTAGGGAGGCCTGCGATCTGGTCGCACGCACCAAGCGCGGCGGAAGAATATTTGCCGTCGCGCACGGCTATTCGGCGTATCCGATGACGCGCTACGCGCGCCGGCTGGTGCGCGACGGCGTGCTCGGACCAGTCCGGCTGGTGCAGGTCGAGTACATTCAAAGCGGCATGGCGACACGCGTGGAAGAAGGGCCGCAGAACAACCGCCTCCGCTGGATTCTCGATCCCCGGCGCAGCGGGCTCGCGCTGGTGATGAGTGCCATCGGCTGCCACGCCCAGCATCTGGCGAGCTTCATATCCGGGTTCGCCGTCGCGCGCGTCGCGGCCGACGTCGGCGCGCTTGTCCCGGGGCGCAAGCTCATCGATTACGTTTCGGCCTTGCTCGAGTTCGACGGCGGCGCACGCGGTACGTTCACCGTCACCCAGGCGGCCGCCGGCGGGGAAAACGACATCCGGCTGCGGATCTACGGCGACAAGGGCATGCTCGATTGGTGGCATCGCGAGCCGAGCTATCTGCGACTCGCGTTGCAAGGCGAAGCCGCGCGCATCATTGGCCGCGGCGATACGTTTCTGCCGCCGGAGATCATCGCCTTGGGACGTACTCCGCGCGGGCACCCCGAGGGCCTGCGCGAGGCGTTCGCCAATATTTACGCGGAGGTGGCGCAGGACCGCATGGCGCGCTCCCTCGGCGAGTCAATCCCGGACCTGCCCTATCCACGCATCGAGGACGGCGCGCATACGATGGCGTTCATCGAGGCCTGTATCGCGTCGCAGGCCTCCCGCGGATGGGTGGATGTTGCAAGGCTGCCCGCGCAGTGATCCTCGTCTCATGAACGCGGAGCTGGACATATCATTGCCGTGAGGGAATCCAGTCGACGCGCTATCCGCCCGGCTACTCCTCCCCGACTTTCGCGCGCGCTGACTTGATCTGTCCGCGCCGTACCTTGGAGTCGACGCGACGGCGCTGTGAGCTTCGCGTCGGACGCGTCGGTTTGCGAATGCGAGGCGCCTTCGCGGCTTTGTCGACCAGCACCTGCAGCCGCGCGAGTGCGTCGTCGCGGTTCTGATCAAGGCTTCGGTGCCGCTGCGCCTTGATGATGACCACGCCCTGCGCGGTGATGCGCCGATCTTTGCTGGCCAGCAGCCGCTCCTTGATGGCGTCGGGAAGCGTCGATGCGGGTATGTCGAAGCGCAGTTGCGCGGCATTCGATACCTTGTTGACATTCTGGCCGCCGGCGCCCTGCGCCCGGATCGCGGTCCACTCGATCTCGTGCGCGGCGATCGAGATCATGCGTGGGGAAACATCTGCCGCCAGCCGTCGACGCCGAGCCGGCGCAGAGTTTCGATGTTGCGCTCGAAAATGGCAGCGGCGTCGGGTATCGCCGCCACGGCGCGCTCGACGCTCGCTTCACGGAGCAGATGCAGCATCGGATAGGGCGATCGATTGGTGTAGTTGCCGATGTCGTCGGGTGTCGTGCCGGCAAACTGGTAGCGCGGGTGAAAGCTCGCGATCTGAATCTCGCCACGTAGCCCCAGCGAATCGACTTTGCGGTCGGCCGCGTCGAGAAAGGCGTTGTAATCCATAAAGTCGGCCAGAACCCGGGGATGAATCAGCAGCGTCGTTTCGCAGCTCTGCTCGGGCGTCGACTTGAGTGCCGACAGCTCATGCGTCAGGTCCTCCAGCAGCGCATCTTCGTCGCACGCGGCGCTGACGGCAAAGCGAATGCGATCGCCGACGTAAACCGCCCTGGCGAACGGACAGAGCTCGAGACCGATGACGGCTCGCTCGAGCCAGGCGCGGGTGCCGACCAGCACCGCTTCGACCTCCGAGGTCGGCAATTCGGTGCTCACGACAAGCGGATCGCCGCGTCATCGGCTGCTGGCTCCGCCTTGCGGCAGACGGTGGCGAGCCATGGCTGCTGCTCGCGCGGCAAGCCCTTGGGTCGATAGTAATGCGCGAGCTCGACAAATCCCGCACTCGACACATAGCGGCGCCAGGTCTCGATTCGGTGATAGGCGCCGTAGCGGCCGCGATTCCATCCTTCTTCGTCCTCGCCGTGCGGGTTCGAGCTGAAAAGGACCCCGCGCGGCTTCAGCGTGGCGCGCAGTTCGCCCAGGACGCGCGGCAACTCCTGCGACGGGACATGAAACAACGCAGCGTTTGCAAAAACGCCGTCGAACCGGCCTGCGGGTAGATCCAGCTTGAGAAAGTCCTGCTGCCACACTTCGCAGCCGGAGTAATCGCGCGCCATCGCCGCGAAGCGCTCGACGCCATCGATGCCGATCGCCGTGTGACCCAGCTCGGCGAGGGTTCTGAGGTCGCGACCGGGCCCGCAACCCAAGTCGAGAATCGTGAACGGCGGCTTGCCCTCGATATATCGCAGCAAGGCCTGGATGTTCTGGCTAACGTCGTGATCGCGCGTGCCTTCCCAGAACGCATCGGCGCGTTCCTCATAATGATCGAGCGTACGGGCGACGATCGCGGCCATTGCGTCGGGCGGAAGCTTGGTCTCCACGATGTCGACCTCGGCTACCCGCAGTGCCCCGAACTGGCGAGCGCTGTCCCGCGGCAATGCACAGTCATGACGCGCGTTGCGACACTGGGCCGACGTAGACCGGGTTCGGACGCGAGAACCAGGCATGCAGCAGGTGATAGACCATAAGGTAATTCTTTTGTTGAAAGCTCGCGTGCGAGATGCCCGGCATGACCGTGAACTGCTTGTCCGCGCCGGGCAGCCGCTTGAAAAACTCGATCAGGTCGTCGAACGCGGCGATGCCATCGTATTGCCCGCGCAGGATCAGCGTCGGCGTGGTGATCATGGCCGGATCGACGATGGGAAGCCTGGAGCACATGTCGATGTAGGTCCCGTTGGGCATCGAATCATCGAGCGCGAGTATGGCGTCGGCGAAGGCGTCGACCACGCGCGTTTCCGTAGTCTCCGGATGATCGCGCTCGAAAATCGAAGTGACGAAAGCGCGGTCGATGGGGCGGCGCTTCTCAGCCAGGAACTGGGGAAGCTTTTTGCGCCGCTCTTCGAGCGTCGGCGCGCCGCTTCCGGTCCATACAAACGCGTCGAGCGCGAGACGCGATACGCGCTCGGGATGTTGCTGAGCGAACAACGCCGCGCGCAACGCGCCCGACGAGATGCCGTACATCATCACGTCGCGTTCGACCCGCTTGGCTGCGATGTGGTCGGTCGCGGCGGCGAGGTCGTCGGCGCCGTTGGCGATATCGCAGGTGATGTCTCTCGACTTGTCGGAGCGGCCATAACCTTCCATGTCTACGCTCCAGCACACGAAGCCGCGCCGGGCGAACCAGTCCATGACGGAAGAGTCGGGCCTTCCCTGAACGGTGAGGTCGAACGTCGGTTGCGACGCCATCGACGAGCCGTGCACGAAGAGGATCGCGGGCTTGCCATCGGGCGCGCCGACGAATTTCTCCCAGAGAAACAGACGCACGTCGCCTTTGCGCGTCCAATGCTCGACGCCGGTCACCGGCATTGCGGCAGAAGCGGCGTCCGGCGCCGGGAATGGCGGAACCGTAGCCGTTTGCGTGCGCGCGGACCCGCTCACTTCGCTCACTTGGGTCGGGGAGAGTCGAGCTTCGCGTCGGGCGTCGATAGCCGGCCGGCGCGCGCCTCGCGCACCGCGTTGACCACTGCGCGCGCGACGTTTCGCACTTCTTCCTCGTCCTTGTTCCTATCCAGCGCGTCGTGGC
>DATNNK010000121.1:0-3478 GCA_035601875.1 Casimicrobiaceae bacterium
AGCCGAGCGCCAGCATGATCAGACCGAGGCCGATGCCGACGAGGATGAAGAGCAGGACCGGAAAGTACAGTTGCAGCATGATCGGATGAAGCCAACCCTCGTCAATCGTTGCCGGGCCACGCTAAGCAGCGCGGCCTCCCACTGCCCTCCTGCCGTCCTGGGCGCGTTCGACGCACCCTTGTTACCCTTGGTGCCGACGGGGAGACTCGAACTCCCACGGCTTACGCCACTGCCCCCTCAAGACAGCGTGTCTACCAATTTCACCACGTCGGCTTTATTTGGGCACATCCGCCGCTTTGGAAGAATCCTTGGCCGGCGCGGGTGCTGGCGGCTGTACGGCCGGTGCCGCGCCGACCGGCACCTCGGCGGCTTTCGTCGCCGGCTCCGGCGCCTTTTGCGAGTTTTGCATCACACCCTGCTTCATGACATCGCCGGGTCCGATCGCAGCTCGATTGCTCGCCAGATACGTCAACCCGAGGCTCGACAGAAAAAATATCGTCGCCAGTATGGCGGTCGTTCGCGACAGGAAATTCGCCGATCCTGCGGCGCCGAAAAGACTTCCCGAGGAGCCGCTGCCGAACGCCGCGCCCATGTCGGCACCCTTGCCATGCTGCAGCAGCACGAAGCCGATCAGGGCTGCCGCAACGACGACGTGCAATCCCAACAATAACGTTTCCCAGATCATTCTTTCATCCTCGCTGCGCCTTTGGACCGCTTTCGCCGCTCAGGCGAACCTTAGGCACCGGCAATTGCCAAAAATTCATCAACATTCAGGGACGCGCCGCCGATCAAGCCGCCGTCGATATCGGCGCACGCAAACAGCGCCTTCGCATTGCCTGCTTTGACGCTTCCACCGTAGAGCAAGGAAACGCTTTCGGCTGCTTCATACTTGCGCAGCCGCTTGCGCAAAACTTCATGCACGGCTTGCGCCTGTTCCGGCGTTGCCGATCGGCCGGTACCGATCGCCCACACCGGCTCATACGCAATCACCGTCTCCGCGATCCGCCGGCCAATTCGCGACACCACCGCCTCGAGCTGACGCAACACCACGGTCTCTCCGGCGCCCGCCTCGCGCTCGGCCCATGACTCGCCCACGCAAACAATCGGCGTCATGCCGGCGTCCAGCGCCGCGCTCGACTTTGCCGCCACCATCTCGTCGGTCTCGCCGTACGACGCCCGTCGCTCCGAATGCCCGACGATGACGTACCTGCAACCAAATTCGGCGATCATGCCAGCCGCGACTTCGCCGGTATGAGCGCCGTGCGCATATTCGCTCACATTCTGTGCCCCCCAGCCGATCGTCGAACCCGACAACGCCGCCTGGGCTTGCCACAGATAAGGAAACGGAACGCACACCGAGATTTGCCGCATTGCCCGCACCGGCCAGCCAACCCGCAGATCCGCCAGCAGCGCGTCGTTTCGGCGCAAATCGCCGTTCATCTTCCAGTTACCGACGACGAGCTTGCCAGGCATGGGGATCAATCCACGGAGGACGCCGGCGGGACCCGGTTGAAAGCTACAGATTTTAACCTGCTGCGTGCAGTGGGGTCAACGCGCTGCGGTGCAACAACCGGGCCAGCGCCCCTATCGGGAGACCTCGATTCCGTCCCAGGCGGCGCAGGGGCGCATGCGCAGCAGATGGGAGTTTGATGCGAGCGCGGCCCAGGTTCGGCCTGCGAATTCAGGTTCGACCGATAACAAATTGTCGCAGCGCCTCCAGCAGGCGCTGAAGATTCGATTGCAGGGTCACAAAACCGGAGTGCCTGGAGAGCGTCGATTCGTCCATGTAAAGCCTGCGATTGATTTCGATTTGCAGGCTGTGGCGCCGCTCTGCCGGACGGCCGTGCATACGCACCAGCTCCACGCCCTTGTAGGGATCGTTGATCGCGACATCGTAACCAAGGCCGGTGAGCGTCTTTGCCACGAACGCGGTGAATTCCGGCGCGCACGTGGAGCCATCGCGGTCCCCGAGCACGAAATCGGCGCGCGCTCGGCCTGGATCCTCGGACATCACGTCCCCGACGGCGGGCATCGAGTGGCAGTTGATATGCCAAACTGCACCGAACGCGGCGTGCCGCCGGTCGAGCGCGGCCGAGACGCAGGCATGATAAGGATCATAAAAATCGGTGATTCGGCGCCGCACCTCGGCCGCCGAGAGCTTGCGCGCGTACATGGGCACACCGCCGTGCGCGAGACGCCACACCAGTCCGATGCCGAGCTCGGTCTTTCGCGACGGCGTGATCGGCTCGGTCCACGCATCGGCGAGCAATTCGGGATCGATATCCGAGCGATGACGGTTGGGATCGACGTAGGCGCGTGGGAAAAGCGCCTCGATCAGGGTCGCGCCGAGGGAGGGCGCCGCAGCGTAGAGCGCTTCGACATGCGTGTCCTCGGCCTGCCGGACCACATCGCGCGGTGGGAGATGATCGAAATCGTCCGGATACGCCGTGCCGCTGTGCGGCGAGTCGAGCACCAGCGGGATCGGCTGGCCTCCAGGTTCGTGCTGCCTGACTGCGTCGCTCATTGCAACGCCACATCGTTCAGATAACACGCCGACCAACGCCCCGGTGCGATTTCGTCGAGCGACGGCGCGACCTCTTTGCATTTCGCCATCGCGTACGGACACCGGGGATGAAAATGACATCCTGACGGAGGCGCCAGCGGCGAAGGAATCTCGCCCTTGATCGGCACGAAAACCCGTTTACTGGGCTCGACCTTGCCGACCTCGGCAAGCAAAGCCTGGGTGTACGGATGATTGGGCGCGGCGAAAAGCTCCGCGGTCGGACCCGACTCGACGACGCGTCCCAGATACATGATGACCACGCGGTCGCTGATGTGTTGCACGACGCCGAGGTCATGGCTGATGAACAGATACGTAAGGTTCAACGCAGATTGCAGATCCATGAACAGGTTGAGCACCTGCGCCTGGATGGAGACATCGAGCGCGGCGACCGATTCGTCGCACACCAGGAACTCCGGCTTCACCGCCAACGCGCGCGCGATGCCGATGCGCGCACGCTGGCCGCCGGAAAATTGATGCGGAAATCGGCGCATCAGCGTCGGGTCCAGGCCGACCCGGTTGAGCTGCAGACCGACATACTCTATCTGCTGCCGCAAGCCGATGAGTCCGTGAACCACCGGCGCCTCGCCGACGATATCGACCACGCGCATTCGCGGATTCAACGATGCGTAGGGGTCCTGGAAAATCATCTGCATCTTGAGTTGCTGCTCACGGGCCGCCGCCGGGGCAAGACCGCCGAGCGGCTTTCCCTGCCACAAGCGCTCGCCTGCCGACAATGGAAGCAGCCCGACCGCGAGCCTCCCCAGGGTCGATTTTCCGCAGCCGGACTCGCCGACCAGACCGACGACCTCGCGTGCGCCGATCGCCAGGTCGACATGATCGACGGCGCGTACGATTTCCTCGCGCATTCCGGCGCCGAACAGGTTCGCGATGCGCATCGAGGCGTCCAGCGCCTTC
>DATNNK010000122.1:0-6692 GCA_035601875.1 Casimicrobiaceae bacterium
GCGAGGGCGTGCCGACCCTGGTCGAGTTGCTACGCAGACACAAGGCAGGGGCTACCTTTTTATTCAGCGTCGGACCCGATCACACCGGGCGTGCGATCAAACGGGTGTTTCGACCCGGTTTTTTCAGCAAGGTGCAACGGACTTCGGTGGTCAAGCACTACGGCGTCAAAACGCTGCTTTACGGGACACTGCTGCCGGGCCCTGACATCGGCAGGCGGGCAGGTCACGTGATGCGCAGCGTTCGCGATGAGGGCTTCGATGTCGGCGTGCACTGTTGGGACCACGTCAAGTGGCAGGACGGGCTCGTTGGCGCCAGCGCCGACTGGACGCGTGAGCAGATGCATCTCGCATGCCAGAGGTTTACAGAAATCTTCAAGGAGCGGCCGTTAACGCATGGCGCGGCGGGCTGGCAGATGAATGTGCATGCCCTGCGGCTCACGCAGGTACTGGGATTCGAGTTTTGTTCCGACGGGCGCGGCGTGTCTCCCCATCTTCCGGTTTGGAACGCCGAGCTGATCCGCTGCCCGCAGATTCCGACGACCTTGCCGACGCTCGACGAATTGATCGGCAGCGACGGGGTTACGGAAGACAATGTAGCTGAGACGCTGCTGGCAATGACGGCGGCGCCGCCGTCATCGCCGGTCGCCGCCGCCCATGTTTTCACGCTCCACGCGGAGCTCGAGGGCATGCGTCTTGCGCCGGTGCTCGACAAACTTATTGTCGGATGGAAGGCGCAGGGTTACCACATCACGTCGATGCGCGGCTTGTACGTTACGCTGCAGCCTTTGGCGCTGCCGCGGTGCGAAGTCGCACCGGGAGGGATTCCCGGCCGGAGTGGAACGGTGTTATGTCAGGGTCGCGAGTTTCTCGGTGACGTCGATCTGGCGGCCGCGGTCTAGCTATTTGCATCGCGGCTTCGGCTGGGGCGCGGCAGCTGCCGGCGGCAAGTCGGGCTTGTCGCTGTCGCGAACGCGTTCTTAACTTGAGCAACCACGGAGTGAATCATGGCGGGTCAAAAAGTTGTCGACTTCAAGGCGGCTGGCACGGGCGGCGAGTTCAGGCTTTCGGCGCAGAAGGGCCGCCCGGTCATTCTGTACTTCTATCCCAAGGACAATACGCCGGGGTGCACCGTCGAAGGGGCCCAGTTCCGAGACTTGCACAAGCAGTTTGCGAAACTGGGCGCGGTAGTCGTCGGCATTTCGCGCGACAGCCTGAAATCACACGAGAACTTCAAGACCAAGATGGCTTTCCCGTTCGAGCTCCTCTCCGATGCGGATGAAACGCTGTGTGGCCGGTTCGGCGTGATCAAGATGAAGAACATGTACGGCAAAAAGGTCAGAGGCATTGAGCGCTCGACCTTCCTCATTGGCCCCGACGGCAAGCTTGTGCGCGAGTGGCGCGGCGTGAAAATACCGGGTCACGTGGAGGAAGTTTTGGACGCCGTAAAAGCGCTCTAAGGCGTCATGGTAACGGCTCTCAATACGATCACGGCAGGTGCGCCCCGCTGAATCCCGTCGTCGCCTATAGTACGTAATTACAGGGCGCTTAGTCAGTGCGCGAATTCCGGCACGCCATCCATCGGTCTCGTGGCGGAACTGCGCAACATTTCCACCACGGCGTGGACTGTTTCCTCGCGCGCGCGTGACTGCATCTCGGAGGACGAGCCGCCACAGACTTTTTCGCAAAATCTGTTGGTGGGTCCTTCGAAATCGCAGTGCGACGCGCCGCTAAGGACAACGGATCGCAGTAGGTCCGGCACCGCGCGCGCAATGGAACGGCCGCTGCCAAAGAGGTTGCACACAGAAGGTTCCGCAAGCATTACGACTGCAGGTATGGTCAGCCGCGAGGCGGCGTGAACCCCGCTGCCCGTCCTGTCGACAGGATCCAGACCGACCCATCCGGCGAGCTTCTGCAGCTTCGCCGCAGCCAGGACCGTCGACAATCCGCCCGCCGACGTCCCAACGAGCACGAGGTGGGATTGCTCGACCGGTGGCAATCCGAGTGCACCTGATTCAAGCTTGTGCGCGAGCTCTTCGATCGCGTCGCCGTTTCCCCAGTGATTCAGGATATACGGCAGATCGGGAATGACCGCGGTGACACCCGCTGCAGCGAGCGCCTGTCCGAGATCACGGTGCCGCGCGCGCGAACGCGCGATGCCGTGAGCGACGATGGCCACTTCGCCGGACGGTTCGGCGCTTGGCACGTAGACGTCTACGTGGACATCGCGACCACCGAGTTCGACCACATCGCTATGCATGATGAAAGCTGCGGGTTGGGCCGCAGCGGTGGCACAGACCACGAATGCGATCGACAGCGAAAACCCGAACAGACGTTTAACGAGGCGTGAACTTTCCCGGCGACCGCGAAGCGCGGGGGCGCACGCGATCGGGCACGCGAACAGTGCACTATTGAATTTGCCTTGCATGCGGTCGAATATCCTCGACTTTGTCAGCCAGCCGTAGGACTAAGTTCATTCTGCTGGCCTCGTCAATCGCACCAACGAATTCCTTCCCTGAGACGCGTCCACACCCGTTCTCCGACTAGCGCCGAGGCGTCAAGCATCGGCGACGACTGTTCCCAGGCGATTATCGGGTACTGACGGGTCAAGTAGGAGACAATCGCCTGTTCCCTTTCCACCACAAGCAATGTCCTCGGCGGCCCGACGCGACCACAATCCCTTGTGTTCGCGCTGTTGCGTCGCTACGATGGGGCCGCAACTCATCCGATCGCCCAAGGAGGCCCATGGTCGAGCGCAAACTTCGCTCCGCGCTTCACGTCGACGCACCCGTCAAGACATCCTCGCCGAAACTTTTTGTGCTCGATACCAACGTATTGATGCACGATCCCACCAGCCTGTTCCGCTTCGAAGAGCACGATATCTTCCTCCCGATGCTCACGCTCGAGGAGCTCGATAACAACAAGAAAGGCACGACCGAGGTTGCGCGCAACGCGCGCCAGGCCTCGCGCTATCTGGACGAGCTGGTCACCGCGGCCAGCGCGATTAGCCCCGGCAATTTGAGCGCCGGCATTCCGCTCAAGCCGCGCAGCGGCGGCGCGGCGAGCGGGCGGCTGTTCGTTCAAACCGAGGCGATCTCGACCACGCTCCCGCCCTCGCTTGCCGGCGGCAAGGCCGACAACCAGATCATTTCCGTCGTCATGCACCTGCAAAAGGCGCATCCCAATCGCAACGTCATCCTGGTGTCGAAAGACATCAACATGCGCATCAAATCGCATGCGCTGGGAATCGCCGCGGAGGATTATTTCAATGACAAGGTGCTCGAGGACACCGATCTCCTCTACAGCGGGATGCGCGAACTGCCGGCGGATTTCTGGGACCGCCACGCCAAAGGGATGGAATCGTGGCAACAGGGCGGACTTACCTACTACCGCGTCACGGGGCCCTTGAGCGCGAGCCTCCTCGTCAACGAATTTCTCTACCTGGAAGGCAAGGGGCCGGGTGAGACACCGCTGTACTCGATGGTGAAGGAGGTCTCCGGCCGCACCGCGCTGCTGCAGACTCTGAAGGATTACACCCATCAGAAGAACAACGTCTGGGGTATCACCGCGCGTAACCGTGAGCAGAATTTCGCGCTCAACCTGCTGATGAATCCGGATCTGGACTTTGTCACGCTGCTCGGTCAGGCCGGCACCGGCAAGACGCTGTTGACGCTCGCCGCGGGCTTGATGCAGACATTGGAATTCAAGGTCTATTCCGAGATCATCATGACCCGCGTCACGGTGCCAGTAGGCGAAGATATCGGATTTCTTCCCGGGACCGAGGAAGAGAAGATGAACCCGTGGATGGGCGCGCTCGAGGACAATCTCGATGTGCTCAATAAGACCGACGATGAAGCCGGCGAGTGGGGCCGCGCTGCGACGCGCGATCTCATCCGTTCGCGCATCAAGGTCAAGTCGCTCAACTTCATGCGCGGCCGCACGTTCATCAACAAGTACCTGATCATCGACGAGGCGCAGAACCTGACGCCCAAGCAGATGAAGACCCTGATCACGCGCGCCGGTCCGGGCACCAAGGTCGTTTGCCTGGGAAACATCGCCCAGATCGACACGCCGTATCTGACTGAAGGCAGCTCCGGGCTCACCTACGTCGTCGACCGTTTCAAGGGTTGGTCGCACAGCGGCCACGTCACCTTGCAGCGCGGCGAGCGGTCGCGGCTCGCGGATCACGCAGCCGAGGTGCTATAGGGCCGAATGGCTCCCGCGGCCACGGTCCTTGCGTCGTCCGCAATCGGCACGCCCCCTAGAATGCGCGCGTGAAGCAATTTCAGCGCCTGCTCGGGCAGCTCGGCGCCGGCATGCTCTGCGCGGCGCTTGTCGCGTGCAGCCAGGAGCCCACGCGTCCCGACCTGGCAAGGCTTTACCGCATCGGGAGCGAAGGCGCCGACACCACACCGGTCATCGTCATTCCGGGATTGTTCGGCTCACGGTTGCGCGATCGCACCACCGGCGCCGAGATCTGGCCAGGGTCGGCGCAGATGATCCTGTTCGACGATTACCACTCGCTCGGACTCGACTTCGACCGCGCATCGCTGCAAGTCCGTCCCGACAACAACGAGGCGTTCGGCATCACCGACGCCGCGCTGGGCAAGGATTTCTACGGCCAGATTATCGAAGCGCTGCAGCGCTTTGGAGGCTATGTGAAAGCGACGCCGGGTACGCCCGGCGTCCCGGGCGAGCGGCGCTACTACCTCTATCCGTACGACTGGCGGCAGGACAACGTCGATGCGGCACGCGGCCTCGACCGGCTGATCGAGACGCTCCGCCGCGATTACAACGATCCGGCGCTTCGCGTCGATATCATCGCCCACAGCATGGGTGGGCTGGTCGCGCGCTATTTCCTGCGCTATGGCCCGGTCGATGTCCTCGACGGCAGCGAGCAACTGGTCACGCTTTACGGCACCACGCGCGTGCGCAAGCTCATTCTGCTCGGCACGCCCAATATGGGCGCGGCGTCGGCTCTGCATGCGTTCCTGGTCGGGGAGCCGATCGGCTTCAAACGTATTCCACAGGAAGTGCTCGCCACGCTGCCATCCGGCTACGAGCTGTTCCCGCATCCGCTGGTCACCTGGCTGATCGATTCCTCCGGCAGCGCGCGCAACGACGATCTTTTCGACGGCGAGGTCTGGCGACGCTATCGCTGGTCGATTTTCGATCCCGCGATTGAAGCGCGCATCCGCGCGCGCCATGGCGCGGATGCAGATGCGTATCTCGCGGCGCTGCGCCGCTACTTCGACTTTCGGCTGGAGCGCGCACGGCGCTTCTTATGGGCGCTGTCGACCCCAGAGCCCGCGACGCCGATACGCTACGTGTTGTTCGGAGGCGATTGCACCCTTACGCCCGCGCGACTCGCGCTCGAAGACGAAGCCGGGACACCCGTTGCGCGGCTGTACCCCGACGATATCCGCCGCCGAGTGCCCGGCGTGCGCTACGATGAAATCATGCTGGAGCCCGGCGACGGTAAAGTAACCAAGCCATCGCTGCTTGCGCGGGAAACACTTGACCCCAGCGCACCGCAAAACGAAGACAGCTTCATTCCCATCGCTTACTGGTTTTTCCTTTGCGAACGCCACGACCGATTGACCGGCAACATCAACTTCCAGGACAATCTGCTCAATGTATTGCTTACCCGAAGTTTGCCGTGGGAGATGAGCGCTCCAGCCCCGTGATCGGTGCCGCTATGCGGGACAAAGCGAATCGGGATTTTGCGCGTCGCGCCGACGCGATCACGGCTCGGCGGATCTTGATCTCCGCGTGCGCGTCCATCCTCTTTCTGATGGGTGGATCCGCGTCTGCCCAACCGACGGTGACGATCTCGCCACCCCAGGTCAAAGGCCAGGAAGGTAGCCCGACAGTACCCTCGGTCGCGACCGACCAAGCCGCAGCCAAACGTATCGAAGAAGAAAGGCGGTTCCGGGTCAATCGCATTATTGTCGAAGGCTATCGCGACCCCGATTATCGCGTGCCTCAACCGCAAATCCTCGAGCAACGTTTTGCGACGTCGCTCAATCGTGGCAGCCCCGAACTTGTGGCCGGCAAGGTCTACGATGGCTGCCACTTCGATGGATCGTACTTCAGCTGCGCCGATCCGCTCAGCTCGGCGTTGAGGAACTTGCGGCACGCACTGCGCTGATCGGGCCGCTCGCCAGACTTCAGTAGGTCCCCGCCGAAGCGAGATTCTCGAATCGCGTATTTTCGCCCAGGAATGCAAGGCGAACCATGCCGATCGGTCCGTTGCGTTGCTTGCCGATGATGATCTCGGCCACGCCTTTTTCCTGCGTGTCCGGGTTATAGACCTCGTCGCGGTAGATAAACAGGATCACGTCGGCATCCTGTTCGATTGCCCCCGATTCACGAAGGTCAGACATCACCGGACGCTTGTTTGGACGCTGCTCCAGGCTGCGGTTCAATTGCGACAGCGCTAACACCGGCACCTTGAGCTCCTTGGCAAGCGCCTTCATCGAACGCGAAATTTCGGAAATTTCCGTGGCGCGGTTCTCGCCGTCGCTGACTGCCTGCATCAGCTGGAGGTAGTCGACGACAATCGCGCCGAGCTTACCTCCATATTGCCGGGCGAGACGGCGGGACCGCGCACGCACTTCCAGCGCGTTCATCGCCGGCGTCTCGTCGATGTGTATCGGCGCGTCGTTGAGCTTGCCCAGCGCGCCCGAGAGGCG
>DATNNK010000123.1:0-3406 GCA_035601875.1 Casimicrobiaceae bacterium
CCTTCATTGAAGCCGGTCGCGTATTGATCGCCGACCTGTATCGTCGGCGCGTCGAGACCGCCGCTGAGCCGCTTGAGCCGCTCGGCACCGTCACCCACGCTCACATCGATCACCGTATGCGGCACGCCGCGCTTGTTGAGCACCCCCTGCGCGGTGTCGCAGACGACGCCGCAGGCAAAGCTGTATAGCGTCACCGGGTATCGTTCCTGCGCCTGCGCGGTGGCAAAGGACAGATCGCTGGTTTCGATGCTGTTGCCGCCGATCCGCTTGGCTTGTGCATCCTTGGCGCCGGGCGGCGGCGGCTTGTCCGAGTAGACGACGCGGCCGTCGACATCGATATAGCGATACACCTGCTGCACTTGCGCCGCGGCGAGGCCCGACATCAGGAGCAACAGGGCAAATGCGGTTAGGAAACGCGCGGGAATGGATGCGGTAATCATCTCGCCCTCCTCGGCGGTATTATGACGCCAACATACCATTATGCCGTAACAAGGCCTCGATTTGGGGGGCCCGGCCGCGAAATGCGATAAACGACTCCAGCGCGGGCCGGCTTCCCCCGCGAGCGAGCACCTCGTCCCGGAACCGGCGACCCGCCTCCGGCGACAGCACGCCCTGTTCCTCGAACAAGCTGTAGGCGTCAGCGGAAAGCACCTCGGCCCACTTGTAGCTGTAATAGCCCGCGGCATAACCGCCGGCGAAAATATGGCTGAATCCGTGCGGGAGGCTCCGATCCTCCGCCGGC
The DNA here is from genome assembly GCA_035601875.1 of Casimicrobiaceae bacterium. Lineage (GTDB taxonomy): Bacteria > Pseudomonadota > Gammaproteobacteria > Burkholderiales > Casimicrobiaceae > PALSA-1003. The sequence continues at coordinate 743 of DATNNK010000123.1, forward strand.
CGCGGCACGACCGCGACTTCGCGCCTTATCGTCCCGACGAGCTCGAGCACGGACCCGGCATTGGCATCGAAATCATGGTGCAGGTGCATGTCGAACAGCGCCATTTCGAGTTGGCGCACGGTCTGCATGCCGCTCTGGAAATTCCTGGCCGCGAGCATTTTGTCGAACAGGGGACGCGGCAGAGGCTCGCCGGTGTCCACGTGGGCGCTCATGTGCTTCAGCACGTCCCACTCCCAGCAGAAGTTTTCCATGAATTGGCTCGGCAGCTCGACCGCGTCCCATTCCACGCCTTCGAGCCCCGAGACTCCGGGCACGTCGACCTGCGTCAGCAGCAGATTAAGACCGTGACCGAACTCATGAAACAGCGTCGTCACCTCGTCGTGGGTAAACAGCGCAGGCCTCGCGTTGCCCGGTGCGGATAAGTTGCAGGTCAGATAGGCGACGGGATGCTGCAGCTTCGCGCCATTGCGGCGGCGATTGATCGCGTCGTCCATCCATGCGCCGCCGCGCTTGGCCGCCCGGGCATAGAGGTCCAGATAGAACTGGCCCACCACCGTGCCTTCGCGATCGAGAACGTCGAAAAACCGCACGCTCGGATGCCAGACCGGCGCGCTCGACGGGCGTATCGTGACGCCGAAGATCGCTTCGACCACGCGAAACATGCCGCCGAGCACGCGGTCCTCCGGCAAGTAGGCCTTTACCTCCTGGTCGGAGAAGCTGTAGCGCTCCTGCCGCAGCTTGTCCGAGGCATAGGGTAGGTCCCACGCCGCAAGCTCGGACAAGCCGAGCCGGTCGTGCGCGAATGCGCGCAGCTCGGCCATGTCGCGCTCGGCAAAAGGCTTCGCGCGTGCGCCGAGATCACGCAGGAAAGCAAGGACCTCCGTCGGGTCGCGTGCCATTTTGGGTACCAAGGACACCTCGGCATAGCTCTTGTAGCCTAAAAGCGCTGCGCTTTCCCGACGTAGCACTACGATGCGATCGATCAGCGCGCTGTTGTCCCAATCGGCTTTGCCAAACTCGCTCGCCCGCGTCGCGTACGCGCGGTACAAGGTTTCCCGCAGGCTTCGGTCGTCCGCGTATTGCATGACCGGTTGGTAGCAAGGCGCGCGCAAGGTGAGCTTCCAGCCCGGCTTCTTCTCCTCTTCCGCCGCCTTGTTCGCGGTCTCCTGAACATCGGCCGGAATGCCGGAGAGCTTCGCCGCGTCGGCGATGAACAGGCCATAATCGTTGGTCGCGTCGAGCACGTTGTCCTCGAACCGCGAAGACAGTTGCGAAAGCTCCTCTTCGATCGCCTTGAACCGTGCCTTTCTGTCGGCGGCTAATTCGGCGCCCGAAAGCCTGAAGTCGCGCAAGGTGTTGTCGATCAGCTTTCTGCGCGCCGGATCGAGCGATGCGAAGGCCGGTGCCTCAGCGAGCGCGCGGTAGCGGCTGAAAAGTCGCTCGTCCTGTCCGAGCTCGGTATGGAAAGATGTCACTTTCGGTAGGTTGGCGTTGTAGGCCTCGCGCAGCGCGGGAGTGTTGACCACGGCATTCAAGTGCGCGACCTGTCCCCAGGAGCGGCCAAGGCGGTCGAGCGTATCGGAGAGCGGCTGCACGAAGTTGTCCCAGCTCGGCGGCTCGGCGAGCGTGGCGACGCGTTCGATCGTCGCGCGCGCCTCGGCGATCAAGGCGTCGACCGCAGGGCCGACGTGCTCCGGTACGATTTCCGCAAAACGCGGCAGGCCGGAGAAGTCGAGCAAGGGGTTGGCGGTCAGCGGGGCGATGTTGCCGTTCATCGCGTCTCTCTTGGAAGATCGTTGCCGAGAAGCTCCGAGTCGAGGCTGGCGAGCTCCGCCGCGGTGCCCACGTTGGCCCAGCGGCCGCTAAAGAGCTCGCCGCTTGCCCAGCCGCGCGCGATCCAGTCGCGATAGAACGGAAGCATCTTGAGCTTTTTGCCGCGGGGCAGTTGCCGGAACAGCGACGTCCGGTACAACGCAATATTGCCGAAGGTCGTTCGCGCAACGCCGTTGCTGCCGTTCAACGTCAGGCGATTGCGGTTCAGTACGAAATCGCCGCCGGGGTGATACGCGGGGTTGGGGACCATCACCATGTGCAGGTGCGGCGGCTGATCCGTGGCGGCCATGGCGCCGGCGCGCGCAAGCAGCGATGCATATTCGTATTCGGTATGGATATCACCACTGACAACCAGCACTACTCCGTCACCGAGCATTGGCAGCGCGGTCGCGATCCCGCCCGCAACTTCCAGCGGCTCGACTTCGCGCGAGTAGCGAATGCTCGCGCCGAATTTCCGGCCGTCGCCGAGCGTCGTTTCGATGATGCCGCCGAGGTGGGCGACGTTGATGACGATCTCTGCGAATCCGGCCGAGACCAGGCGCTCGATCTGCCGCACGACGAGTGGCTTGCCGCCCGCCATGAGCAGCGGCTTGGGGAGCTCGTCGGACAACGGACGCATGCGCTCACCACGGCCTGCCGCGAGGATCATCGCTATCATGAGGGAGGTCAGGCGCTGTAACCGACGGCGGGCTGTCGCGCCTGGAGCTCATTCAGAAGGCGCAGCAATGGCGACAGCTCATCATAGCGAGAGCATGCTTCACGCAGATAGCGCATCACCCGCGGCATTTCCTTGAGGTACGCGTCCTTGCCGTCGCGATGATAGAGCCGCGC
>DATNNK010000124.1:0-2331 GCA_035601875.1 Casimicrobiaceae bacterium
GCATCGAGCACTTGCTGCTCGACGAGTTCCAGGATACCTCGCTCGCACAGCACCAACTGATCGAGCGGCTTACCGAGGGTTGGACGCCTGGCGACGGACGCAGCTTGTTTGTCGTCGGCGATCCGATGCAATCGATTTACCGTTTCCGCGAAGCCGATGTCGGCTTGTTTCTCGCCGCCCAGAGGGAGCGGCGAATCGGCGGAGTCGCGCTCGAGCCGTTGACGCTGACACGAAACTTTCGCTCGCAGCAAGGCCTGGTCGACTGGGTGAACGTCACGTTTTCCAGCGTGTTTTCTTCCTCCGACGATCCTGCGCGCGGGGCGGTCGCGTTCAAGCCGTCAGTGGCGACCCGCCGAGCGCGCGCCGATGCCGCGGTCACCATCGATCTCTGTAACGACGCCATGCGGGAAGCGGCGGTGGTGGTCTCCCGAATCCGTGATGCGCTCGCAAGCGCTGCTGCAACGATCGCGGTGCTCGTCCGCAAGCGTTCCGATCTCGCCGAGATATTGCCGGCGCTACGTGCGAGCAAAATCGCTTTTAGCGCGGTCGAGCTCGATCACCTTTCGGAACGGCAAACCGTGCTCGATCTATGTTCGTTGACGCACGCCCTGGTTCAACCCGACGATCGCCTGGCGTGGCTCGCGACATTACGCGCGCCGTGGTGCGGACTGACGCTGCCCGATCTATTCGTGGTCGTTGAAGCGTGCGGCAAACGCCCGCTGAGTGAGGCTTTGTCCGGCGAGCTATCAACCAATGTTCTGAGTCGCTTATCTACCGACGGGAGAGAAAGATTCACCCGTTTCGCGGCCATCGTTAGTGCGCTGCTGGACGAACGCGGGCGGCATCCGCTCGCCACGGCCGTAAGGGGCGTATGGCTCGCGCTGGGCGGTCCGGCGTGTGTCATCGATCCGATCGATCTCGAGGCTGCCGACCGATTTTTTGCATTGCTGGCCGAGCACGAGGTAGGGGCAGACATTCCCGATTGGGCAATGTTCATGGAAGCGCTGGGCGCATTGCGCGCGGAAGGGGAAGCGGATTCATCGACGCGAGTGCGGATCATGACGCTGCACCGGGCCAAGGGACTCGAATTCGATGTCGTCATCCTGCCCGGCCTTGCTCGGCCTCCGCGGCGCGAGGAGCGGCAGCTTCTGCTCTGGCGCCGGCGCAGCAAGGCCTTGCTGCTCGCACCGATGAAATCCCGCTATGTCTCGCAGGGCGATGACGACCCGGTGTACTCGTATCTGCGCGGTCTCGCGGTTGCCGAAGAAGCCGCGGAGCTGAGCCGGCTGCTATATGTGGGCTGCACGCGCGCAAAGGAACGGCTGCATCTGACGTCGGCACTCGATCTGACCGAGGAGGAGGGGACACCCGTACGGTGGAAGAAGCCCGCGCTGCAAACCGCATTGGCCGCACTGTGGCCGGCTATTTCCGCATCGGCACCCGACCCCGACGCCGAGACAAAAAAGAGCGTTGGTCGCGAGGAAAGCGGTGTCCCGCTGCGCCGCCTGCCTGCGCATTGGCAGCTCCCGCAGGTACCGGAACCGACTCCGGGAGCGGCCGGCCCCGATTCAATGTCGGACCGCGACCCGGTAGAGTTCGATTGGGCACGAGAGACCGCACGCCGCATCGGAACCGTCGCCCACCGCCTACTGCGACAGTTGGCGGGGGAAGGGATAGAACGCTGGGACGCGCAACGAATCGCGAGCGAGCGCAAGCGCGTCACGCGCGAGCTCGCGGCGCTTGGCTTGGACGGCAGCGAAGTTGGCGCCGCCGTGGAAGAAGTGCTGTCGGCGATCGCAGCGACCCTCGCCGACTCACGCGGACGCTGGTTGTTCGACCCTGGTCACGCCGATGCTTGCAGCGAATATGCGTTGACGGGAGCGCACGACGAAAAGTTCGTCCACCTTGTACTCGACCGGACTTTCGTCGATCGCGAAGGCGTCCGCTGGATTGTCGATTTCAAGTTATCGCGCCATGAAGGCGCTGACGCAGGAGCTTTTCTGGACCGCGAGCAGGAGCGCTATAGCACGCAACTAGAAACCTATGCGCAAGTGGTGCGCGAGATCGATCGGCGTCCGATCCGGGTGGGACTCTACTTTCCGCTAGTGCCAGGTTGGCGCGAATGGGCTCCGGCTTTGTGATCGCGCGGCTTCAGGAGGAGCAGTAAGCGCTGGACCGCGACCCATGGCGCAGGGTAAAATTGAGGTTTATCAAAGCCTTCCGGTTATTTTTCGGGAGCCGCTCCCCGGCAAAGCAGCGTGCAGGTCATTCGCGGATTTTCCCACCCCGGCCACGATCGCATCGCGCTTACCATCGGCAACTTCGACGGCG
>DATNNK010000125.1:0-6072 GCA_035601875.1 Casimicrobiaceae bacterium
CGCGGTCCAGTTTCATCCCGAGGTGACGCATACGCCTCAAGGCAAGGCGATCCTCAAGCGCTTTGTCCGCGATATTTGTGGCTGCGAGGGCGACTGGACGATGCCGGCCTACGCCGACGAGGCAGTGGCGAAAATACGCGCTCAGGTCGGCACCGAGGAAGTCATTCTCGGGCTTTCGGGCGGAGTCGACTCATCCGTCGCTGCGGCGCTCATCCACCGTGCTATTGGCGACCAGCTGACATGCGTTTTCGTCGACACCGGCTTGCTGCGCCTGAACGAGGCGACGCAGGTCATGGACACGTTCGCGAAACACCTCGGCGTCAAGGTCCTCATGGTCGATGCAAGCGAGGTCTTCCTGCACGCGCTTGCCGGGATCACCGATCCGGAGGAGAAGCGCAAGATTATCGGGCGCGAGTTCATTCACGTTTTTCAGGCAGAAGCGGCCAGGCTGCCGAACGCGAAGTGGCTGGCGCAGGGAACGATCTATCCCGACGTGATCGAATCCGCGGGCGGCGGCAAGACGGCGCATACCATCAAATCGCATCACAATGTTGGCGGCTTGCCCGAGACGCTGCACCTCAAGCTGCTGGAGCCGTTGCGCGAGCTGTTCAAGGACGAGGTGCGCGAGCTCGGTCTCACGCTCGGCTTGCCGCGCGATCTGGTGTTCAGGCATCCCTTTCCCGGACCCGGCTTAGGCGTTCGCATCCTGGGCGAAGTCAGGCGCGAGCACGCGGAGCTCCTGCGTCGCGCCGACGCGATTTTCATCGACGAGCTGCGCAAGACGTCTTGCGGTGCGACAGCACCCAGCGAAAGCTCGGGTCCACCTGCCAACGAAGCTGCCGCCGGACCCAGCAACTGGTACGACGCGGTTGCGCAGGCGTTTGCGGTTTTTCTTCCGGTGCGCTCGGTCGGCGTGATGGGCGACGGCCGCACCTACGAGCACGTCGTCGCGCTGCGCGCCGTACAGACCACCGATTTCATGACCGCGCATTGGGCGCCGCTGCCGCACGAGCTGCTGGCCACGGTGTCGAGCCGCATCATCAACGAGGTGCGCGGCATCAATCGCGTCGTGTACGACATCTCCGGCAAGCCGCCGGCAACCATCGAATGGGAATAGGCGATGCGCCGCCAACTTTATTCGTCGGGAACCTCCTGGGAGCCGGTGGTCGGCTACTCGCGCGCGGTCAGGGTCGACGGCCGGATCTGGGTCTCGGGAACGACCTCGACCGGCAGCGATGGCGCCATCGTCGGCAAAGGCGACCCGTATGCGCAGGCGAAACAGGCGATCGCCAATATCGAGCGAGCGCTTGCGGCGGCCGGTGCAGTACTCGCCGATGTCGTCCGCACACGCATCTTCGTGACCGACATCGCGCATTGGGAGGAGATTGGCCGCGCGCACGGCGAAGCGTTCGCCGACATCCGGCCGGCGACGACGATGGTCGAGGTGTCGCGGCTGATCGATCCGGATTTGCTGGTGGAAATCGAGGCCGACGCCGTGATCATCGACGGCGTCGAGCGGGCGTGAAACAGCGATGATTGCTTCGCGAACCGACGCCGGTACGCCCGGAAATCCGGTTGAGGCCTTTCCCCCCGAGCACTGGATGGAAGAGGCGCTTGCGCTGGCGCGCCAGGCGCAGGCGCGAGGAGAGGTGCCGGTGGGCGCGGTGGTGATCAAGGACAGTGCGATCATCGGGCGCGGCGGCAACGCGCCGATCGCCGCCAACGATCCGACTGCGCACGCCGAAATCGCGGCGCTGCGCGAAGCGGCGCGAGCGCTCGGCAACTATCGCCTGCCAGACTGCGACCTGTACGTCACGATCGAGCCGTGTGCTATGTGCGCGGGCGCGATTCTCCACGCACGCATCCGGCGACTGGTGTTCGGCGCTCGCGATCCGAAGACGGGAGCATGCGGCAGTGTCATCGACCTCTTTGCCGAGCGGCGCCTCAACCACCACACGACGGTGACAGGCGACGTCGCCGGCGAAGCGTGTGGACGGCTGCTAAGCGATTTTTTCGTTGCACGGCGGCTTTGACCAAGCCTTCATACGGCATTGGTTTTTATGCGCCCGCCGGGTTCACGACCGATCCGTCGGCGATCGTACGCGCGGTATCGCGGCTCGAAGCCGAAGGCCATCGAGTGGTCGTGGACCCGACGGTCGCTTCGCGCTGGCAGCGCTTTTCAGCGCCGGACGATGAGCGTCTCGCCGCAATCATGCGCATGGCCAACGATCCGAAGGTCGACATCGCGATCGCCGTGCGCGGGGGGTACGGGTGGTCGCGGCTCCTCGACGGCATCGACTTCGGTGCCATCGCCGCGGCGCGGAAATGGTGGCTGGGCCACAGCGATTTCACCGCCTTTCAGTTGTCCGCCCTCGCGCATGAGGGCATGGTCAGCTTCGCCGGTCCGATGGCCGCGTACGATTTTGGCGCCGAAGCGCCGTCGGCGTTCACCTCCGAACATTGCTGGGGACTGCTCGGCGCGGACCAATACACGGTGGATTGCGGGCTCGACGGACCGGGCCCTTTCGACGCCGAAGGAATTCTCTGGGGCGGCAACCTCGCCATGCTGTCGCATCTCGTTGGGACGTCTCACTTTCCGCACATCGACGGCGGTATTTTGTTCATCGAAGATACCGGCGAGCATCCGTATCGCATCGAGCGGATGCTCTATCAGCTTCATTTCGCCGGCGCGCTGGAGCGACAGCGCGCTGTTATTCTCGGCGACTTCAGCGGCATCGAGCTTGGCGCCAACGACAACGGCTATGACGTCGATGCCATGATCGAGCACGCACGCTCGCGCTTTGGCGTGCCGGTATTCCGTGGACTGCCGTTCGGGCATTGCCGCGACAAGCTGACGCTGCCGGTCGGCGGCCATTGCCGCCTGACTGTGAGCGATCGCGCCTCGCGCCTGACGTTTTCTCGTTACAAGTAGTACTCCAGCGAACGAGCTTCGCCGGGTCTCAGGCGCGTTGATGGAGCGGAGCCGCGACCGTGAACGCGTGCGCGGTCTCACCGGTCATGTTTCCCGCTGCATCAAAACTGCGCTCGACGAAGTTGGCGCTCCCGTCCCGCGCCAGCGTGAAAACGGTCGAGCAGCGCGTTCCGTAATCGGGACTGACGATGAAGGCGCTCGACAACATGCGCTCGCGCTCTCGCGGCACGCCTGTCGCCGGCAACGTGGCGTCGTCGGCGGGCTCGCGATCGGCGAGCAGCGCAAAGGCAGCCGCGGTATCGAGCGCTTGACCGTCGAGCGCATCAGCCAGGCGCGCCTTGCTCCTGACGAGCTTGGGCCACGGCGTCTCGAGCAGGTGATTTGACAGTCCGTGAATGCCTGCGGGCAGAGCTATCGCCCCGCTGGCCCGGTTCGATACATACGCCGCCGTGCTTCGATCGCCGGGCAGCGATGGACGAGGGTCGCTTCCCTCTTGACCGATGGTCTCCCCGACGAGAAGGCTGAAGCCGTGGTATCTCGCGCCGTCGCGCGCGATGGCCGCGGCGCATAACAGCGGTGGCGATGGGTCCAGCAGCGCACCGGTCACCAACTTGCCGCGCGAGGGCGCGGCCGGATCGCGGGGAATACCCTCGCGATAATTCGTGACCAGCGCCCAGCGGCCGCTGCGAGTAACGCCGAACCAGGCGCCGCCGCCGATCAGGTCCTCGCCCGCAAGCATGCCGCTTGTCCACCAATGTGCCGGCGCCGCGGGGCGGGCATGAAATTCGTCCCGATTGGCGGCGATCACGACGCGGTACCGGGGATGCGCGTCGAGCGCGACGATGGCAAGGCACATGGCAGTGTTCGAAGGCGGAAGCTCTAGCCGCGCAGTGCGTTCTCGTCGCTCATTTCACCATCGCCACGAATCGCTCGGTGCGCCGCGCCGAGCCCGGCGCCATCCACGTTGCAAAGGGCGTCTCTTCGAGCAAGCCGTTCAACGTTGCCTCGAAGCGCACCGGATCGCCAACGTTCTCGTAGACTTCCATCCACAGGGCAGCTTCATTTTGCGCACACAAAAGCCGGCCGCTGACCGCTAACTCTTTCTCCAGTGCGGCCATGACGCCTGCGAGCGCGGTGCGTGCGTCTGCAGCGTGCGATGCAGCCATCCGATAGTAGATGTAGAAATGAACCGGCGAAGGGCTCACGCCGTGCGGCCCCGAGGATCCTCGGCCCCGCGCGGTGAGTTCGATGGCGCGCCCGATGGTGCGTCACCTAGCGGATACGGTAGCGGCAGCAGGATGATCGCAGGACCGTCCGGGGACCCGATTCGAACATCGTCGCTTTGCGCTGCCGCGATTTGCAATGTGGCAACAAGATCGCTGCCGCCGCCAGGCGCCGCCGCCGCGTTAAGGACCGTGCCGCAGGACTGATCGCCAAACGTCGTGCTGTAGAGCCTCTGGCCCGGTCCCGGAGGAAGGCCCGCGACATGGGCGAGAAATGTGCGCTCCTTCAGCCGGCCAAGATACTGGGTCCGAGCGACGATCTCCTGCCCGGTGTAGCATCCTTTGCGAAAGCTCACGCCATCGAGCGCATCCCAGTTGGCCATCTGCGGCACCAGGCGGTCGGTCGTCGCCGGAGTGATGATGGGAACACCGGCGCGAATGGTAAGCCACTGCCATACCGGAAAGCCGGCCGGACGCGCGGCGCTCGAAACGCGATCCCAGAACTGTTCGGCGAACGCTGGTTGCATTAGCGCGATATAGCGGCTTCCCGGCACGGCGACGATCAAGCCTCCGTTGAGCGTACGAATCTGAAACCGCGCCGGCGCATCGATCGAGGCGGCGCGCAGAGCAGCGGCCGCGGTCGGGCCGCCCACTCCGATGCGAACGCCTTCACCGCTCCTGTCTTCGATAGTCACCTTGGACCGGAGAACGAACATCGTCAGACGCTTGCGCACTGCGGCTATCATCGACAGCGGTAGCAGCAACTCGAAAGTCGTGGCCTCGGTTCGCAGAAGAACAAAGTTGGCGAGCATGCGGCCTTTGGGTGAGCACCACGCGGAATACTGCGCCGTGCCCTGCACAAGGGCGGCGACGTCGCTGGTCAATTGCCCCTGCAGGAACGCAACTGCATCCGGTCCCGCGACCCGCATCGCGGCGAGTGGCGTCAAATCGCACACCGTTGCCGCATCGCGCGCGGCAGCGAGCTCTTCCTCAGGCGCGGAAAAGCGGGTGACGGCGTCACCGTCGAAGGTCGCTCTACGGCGACCGAGAAACTCGGTCCAGGAAGTCATGATTCGAGCATACAACAACCACGCGCTGGCGACTTCGGAGCATTGGCAAAATCGCCGAAACGTGTGTTAAAATCGAACGTTAGCTTGGATCGCGGCACCCAGACACTGGGTGGCGCAGTCCTGGAAATTCGCAGATCCGCCGATTCAGGGTGCCCCGCGGCTAAAGCAACGCCGTCGCAGGGCCCGGTTGCGGATCGAGGCTCAACCCTGAAAGGAACGAGGCAATGTCGGTCACGATGCGTCAAATGCTGGAGGCTGGCGTCCATTTCGGACACCAGACACGATACTGGAATCCGAAGATGGCGGACTTCATCTTCGGACAGCGCAACAAGATCCACATCGTCAACCTCGAAAAGACGTTGGCGATGTATCAGGACGCGATGAAGTACGTTCGTCAACTCGCGTCCAACCGCGGCACCATCCTGTTCGTCGGAACCAAGCGCCAGGCGCGCGAAATCGTCGCCGAGGAAGCGCAGCGCGCCGGCATGCCCTTCGTCGATCATCGCTGGCTCGGCGGCATGCTGACCAATTTCAAGACGGTCAAGGTTTCGATCAAGCGGCTCAAGGACCTCGAGACGATGGCTCAGGACGGGACGTTCGAGAAAATGAGCAAACGCGAGGCGTTGACGCTGCAGCGAGAAATGGAAAAGCTTACCCGGAGCCTCGGCGGCATCAAGGAAATGAACGCGCTGCCCGACGCCCTGTTCGTCATCGACGTTGGTTATCAGAAGATCGCGGTGACCGAAGCGACCAAGCTGTCGATTCCGATCGTCGGAGTGGTCGATACCAACCATTCGCCCGAAGGAATCGCCTACGTGATCCCGGGCAATGACGACTCGAGCCGCGC
>DATNNK010000126.1:0-12985 GCA_035601875.1 Casimicrobiaceae bacterium
GGCGACGCCGTAATGATGCTCGATACGCTCGGTGATCCTCTGCTCGCCGGACGAGATATTGAGGATGAACAGCCCGACGGCGACGGTGGCGGCCACCGATACCAGGATGATGGAAAAGCGTTTGAGTCTCAGCGGGCGATCCTTGTCGTCTTTGCTCGGGTCGACGGCTGTGGACAGGCGCCGCGGCGTGGTGTCGGCGCACGTTTATGAGTTCGCGCCGCCAAGTCTAGCAGTCCGGCGTCGTCGCGCGCCCCACAGCGGCGAGTCGATCCGGACGGTCGTGACTTACTAGGGCCTGTTAACGCTAAGTCGGTGGCGAGGGTAATACGCGGCGCAAGGTCAATCCACTCACTGCGGGGCAGCGCACATCGCGACTGCAAGCACGCCGTAGCCTTCGGCGATCCAGCCGGCGTTCATCATCTGTGTGCGAACCGCCAGCGAGGTCGTATAGCGATGGTTCGCGTCGGCGCGATTGTTGTACAGGCGATAGACCGGAAGCGCGGCCGACGGGCATCTCCCATCGGCCGGATCAGGAGCATCGATGGCGAACACGTCTCCCGATTCGTAGGTCCACGCGTTGGAGAAGCGCGCGATCACCGCCTGACACTCCGCCATCGACGCGGAGTAGAAATGCGAGTCCAGGCCGGCCTCGGGGCGGCCGTAGAACCGGCACACCGGCGAGCGGCTCGCGTCGGACGGCGGATAGGCATTGAAGGTCTGTCCGGTTCGCGCCCATCCTGGAAAAACACCGTTGTCGAGGGCATTCGTTTCGGTGCTGTCGGCGGTCATGAAATAGTGTCCGACTGCCGCGCGATAGTATTCGATGACCGATACTTCCGCCGCCGGAGGCTGCGTGGGCGTGGGCGGGCGCGCCTGGGCGGAGTTGGGATCGATCATCAGCGCGGATTCGTCGACTGCCTCGAAATCGCTTCCGTGCAGAAGCGAGAGCTGATGCAGCTCGTCGTCGTTCCAGCGCGGGTCGGGCGCGCCGCTCAAGAACCAGCTGCTGCCGTTGTCGGCCAGAAACATGCCGTATTTCTTGAGCGCACGCAAAATGATCTGTACGTTCGGCCCGAAGCCCGAGGTGTCGACGCCGGCCTTGAGGCGAAAGCGCTGGCCCATGGGCGGGTACTGCGTCCCGCTCAGGCTCGACGCCTGATGGCGCGCCGGCCAGATGAACGTGTTGCGGGTTTGTGGCGCCGTGAAACGCAAGGCATGCGCAATTTCCCCTGCGTTGACCTGATCATAGCGCACCAGGCCTGCGAGTATGGGCAGGCCCGCGGCGTCGGCCGAGGTCCAAGTCGAAGGGCGCAGCGAATTGCCGCGAACGTCGAACACCGCGCCGGATCCGGCGGCCCAGCTTCCGTCGGGATGGGGATATGCAGCAAAGAGCTCATAGAGCTTCCCGGCAGCACAATCCAGCACCAGCACGTGCCGGTCACCGCTGGCCTGAGGTCCGCCCTCGATCGCCACGTCGGGTGGAATGGGATAGGGCCCAGGATCGCTTTCTCCGGCATAGGTGAAGCTGACCGGGACCTTGGCCTGCGAACCACCGACAGCAACGAACGGAATGCCATTGGGGGCGCCGTTGTAGACGGTTCCAAAATCGGGGTGCACTGGCTTCGCCGCGCCAATGGTGGCCACGTAGGCGCTCGAGTTGGGGTCGACCGGCAGGGTGTCGATCGCCGTGTTCCAGACGTTGTTGCTCGGAAACAGCGGACAGCCTATGAGCGTCGGCGATCCCCAGCCGTGGGGCGCGACGGCGGCGGTCAACGCGGCGACGAGAAACCAAGCCCGGGGAAAAACCATTTGACGCTCTCCTAAAAGTGCAATTATGCCAGCATCATAACTGCCGGCGGTCGATAGTACGCAAATAAGTCCGTGGCCGGGGCACAATCGCAGCATTCGCCATTGATCGTTCCACCTTGCGGCCCCATCTGCCAGCCATGCCTCCCGTCACAACCGCGCTGATCGTCGCCAACGTCGCCGTGTTCCTGCTGCAGAGCGTCGCGCCCGGCATCGTCGTCCCCCTTGCTCTGTGGCCGCTGGCCGCCTCCGCCAGTGGCGTCGGGGCGGGTTTTGGTCCGTGGCAGTTGCTCACTTACGCGTTCCTGCATGGCGGTCTCGTTCATCTCGCCTTCAACATGTTTGCGCTGTACATGTTCGGCGGCGCGATCGAGCAGGTCTTCGGACCGCGCCGTTATTTGATTTACTACCTCGTCTGCGTTGTCTCGGCCGCGGTATCGCAGTTGATCGTCTCAGCGATGATGGGCGGCATTTATCCGACCGTGGGCGCGTCAGGCGGCGTGTTTGGCTTGCTGCTCGCCTACGCCATTTACTTTCCGCACAGCCGGGTGATGCTGCTGTTTCCGCCGATCCCCATGCCGGCACGCGTGTTCGTGGTCGTCTATGCGGTCATCGAGTTGTACCTGGGTGTCACAGGCACCCAGGCGGGGGTGGCGCATTTCGCTCACCTGGGGGGCATGATCGGCGGCTTCATCATGCTTCGCTACTGGCGCAGCTCGGCGACGATTCGTCGCCGCGATCCGCGGCTCTAGCAACCCTGCGTCAGGCCGAACGAGCAACTCCGCCGCGTTGACCGGACGCTGGCGGCTGGCGAGCCGGCGTGCATTGGAGACGACGAAAACGCACGTCGCAATGGCGCGCGTCGCCGGCGACTCGTTTGCCCGATGCGTTATTTCGTGGGCGCTGCGCTGGTCGCGGAAGGGCGGGCCAAGCGCTGCTTTTCGCTGATCTCCTGCCAACGACGCTTGTCGGCCGCGTAGCGCGCGACGACACGATCGAGATCCTGCTTTTTCTGCACCACCGATGCGCTCTGCGCCGCCACCTCTGCCTGCAACCTGCCAAGCTCCTCCTCTTCCGCCGGTGGCAGGCCCTTGGCGCCCAGCTCGGCCTTGCGCTTTTGCAGCTCCGCCTGACGCTTGGCCAACGATGCCATGTAGCTGCGGGCGATTTCCATCTGTTGCTCGAGCGCCTGGCTGGCGCGGTTGCGGGCGAGATCGATCTCCGCCTCGGTGGTGTACGAGTCGAGGAGAATCCGGTCCTTGCGCGCCTGTTCCGCGTCTGCCTTGGCCTTCTCTCGCTGGCGCTCCTCTTCGGCGGCCTTGGCCGCGAGCGCCTCTTTGCTTGGCGGCTCCTGAAGCGTTTTCAGCACGCGTCCCTGGTTGTCCATGACCGTCACCGGTGACCCCGGACTCCGGGCGGGCGGCTCGGCTGCGCGAGCAGGCAGCGCCGCCAGGAGCGAGACCAGGCACGGCGTGACAAAAAGGCTGTGCAAGCAAAACCTGAACATCATTGACTCCATCGTTATCCGAAGGCGGAGTTTCATGCGGCGCATTAGCACGGCCGCCGCGGTCGCCGCGCCGACCCTTCACGCATGCGACCTGACGTCCCGCGTAACAATACGACGCCCGCAATCACTTATGCCGACTTGCGCGGGATTTGTGGATCCTATTGCAAGTCGCGTACCAGTTGTAGCAAACCGTCGTCCCGCGGCAGAAAACCGCTTATTTGCCGCGTGGCCGGAACCACTCGGCGGCGCGGGCGTGCTGCAGCACTGCGCGATTGACCAGGAACTCGGGAATCCGCCCATTCAAGGCGTCGACGATACTCCGCAGGCCGGTTGACGCCATATTGTGAAAGCACTCGTCGGTCCAGCACAAGGAATGCGGCGTGACGATCACATTGTCCATGGTCAGGAGAGGATTTGCAGGATCGACCGGCTCCTGCTCGAAGACATCGAGTGCGGCGCCGGCAATGCGGTGCTTCTGAAGCACGTCGATCAACGCCTTTTCGTCGACGATGGGTCCGCGGGCGACGTTGATCAAATAGGACGTTGGCTTCATTTTCGCCAATGCCTCCGCGCCGATCAGGTGCCGAGTGTGCTCGTTGAGCAGGCAGCAGACGACGACGAAGTCCGACTCCCGCATCAGCGTGTCCAGGTCGACCTTGCGCGCGCCGATATAACCAAGCTCGACGTCGTTGGCGACCGGATCGGCTGCCAATAGCTTCAGGTCGAAAACGCGCGCCATCCGTAGCAGTTCCTTGCCGATGCCGCCGGCGCCGACGACGCCGAGCGTTCGGCCGGAGAGTCCTAGCCCCATGTTGTCCATCCGCTCATGCCAGCGGCCGCTGCGGGTCAGCCGGTCCTTGAGAAAGAGCTTGCCGGCGAGCGCGAGCACGAAGGTCAGGGCGGTGGTCGCGACCGGCCGTGGCATTGACGTCGGCGTGTTGGTCACCAGCACGCCGGCGCGGGTCATCGCCGCGACGTCAACCGAGTCGTAGCCAACGCCGTGTCGCGCGACAACCCGCAAGCGGCAGTCGGCGCGTTCGACCGCGGCGGCGGGCACGCCCGCAATGTTGACGTAGAGCGCGTCGTATTGCGCCGCAAGCTCGGGGCCGATCTCGGAGACCACCGCGGGAAGATATTCCCATTCCAGATTCGGATCGCGATCGAGAATCTCGAGCGCGGCGCGGCCGAACGCAGGCTCTCCGCGGCTGTCGAGAATGTCGCGCGTGAGGCCAACCCGCAATTTAGTGCTCATGTAGGCGATCCTTTGTCCGCGTCCGCCTCATGAAATGCATCGCGGAGCAAATCCAGGCCGCGACCCAGCGCATCCTGCAATAGCAGTTGATCGACGCCGTAAGCCATGAGACGAAAACCCTTCGCGGCGTACTCGCGGGCCCAAACCGCGTCGAGGGCAAGAATGGCCGGAGCCTTGGCGTGCGTCGCGCAGGCGGCGACAATGCGATCGACCGCGGCAAGATAATCGCGATGTCCGAACTCTCCCGGGATGCCCATGAAGTTGGTGAGATCGAACTGGCCGATCCACAGCGCGTCGATGCCGCGAACCGCGGCGATGGCCTCGACGTTACGAAGGCCTTCGTCGGTCTCGATCTGCGCAATGAGCAGCGTACGAGCATGTAACGCATTCATCTTGCTGCCGATGTCTCCGCCCTGGTAATCGTCATGCGCGAACCCGAACGCGGCGCCTCTGCGGCCCTGCGGTGGGTAGCGCGTGCACGAAACGTGATACTCCGCCTCGGCGGGGGTGCCGACCATGGGCACCATCACGCCGAGGGCGCCGATGTCCAGTGCCCTGGCGATGAAATGATAGTCGCCGCGCGGCACGCGGACCATCGGCACGAGCGCGAGTCCGCGACTTAGCGCGAGCTGTGTCTTAAGGGTTTCGAATTCGAGCCCCGTATGCTCCATGTCGTAGAGCACGAACTCGGCGCCGGCATTCTTGCAGATCTGCGGCAAGCCCGGCGAAAAGAACTCGAAGACCATAGCGCCGCGCGCGCGACCGCCGCGCGAAAGAGCTTGCTTGACTGGGTTGTCTCGCACTTTCCTCACCATCATCGGCGCGGCGCATTGCACGCGAAAAATCGCTACGCGACCTACAACGTTTTGGATCAGTCGCCCTCTAAAGTCGGGCCACCTCGTCGGTTCCTATTTTCGCCGACTTGACGACCTTGCGCCATTTGTCCTGGGCCGACAATCCGACAAGGGGTGGGCGCCTACGGCGCACCGCCCCAACGCATGACCGTGCGGCTACTATTCGCGAGCGCCCGTCCTGGCGACGCTGGCGAGCTTACTTGCCGCCCGAGGAAGCGCCCAGGGCGCCCGCGTCGGTTCGCGTGATGTCCGGTCGAGTCGCCGGAGCTGTCGTCGAGTTGCCAGGCTGGTTGTTCTCGTCTTTGCTCAGCTCGTTGTTCTGCTTATTGTTCTGATTACCCATCGTGTCGCCTGCCTCACCGGTCGTGTCACCGGTACCCGAGCTGGCGCCGACCGCGCTCGCGTCCGGGGCTGTCTCTGCGCCGGCATTGTCAAAGGCTTTGGTGCCGCTGTCGACGACGCCGGCTTTCCCATCCGAATTGGGAGTAACGGCACCGGTGGCCGCGCCATCTATCATGGTGTCGCCTGAGAGGGTTTCATCCGACGCGTTGGTGTCCGAACCGATGCTCCGAACGAGCGGAAGCGCTCGGCGCGAATTCCCGTTCTCCGCCGCTGTTCCAACGCCAGTATCATCTGGCGGCGGCGAAACCACGACCGGCATGATGGGTGTCGCAACGCTGCCAGGCGAACGGATGACATCCTTCGGCGAAGAAGCATCGTTGGAGGTCTGCGCAGTGGCGATGCTCGCGGCCCCCAGCGCGCAGGCGAGCAGGCTAAGTCTCATTTTCGAGTTCATTATCACTCCTTTTGCGAAACTGTTCGTGCGCATTGCGGCAAGTTTTCTCGAAAGTGGCAGCACCTGTTTACCGCCGAACGCCTCCCGCAAATCGCAGCTTTGATAATGCGTCTAAGAGATAGGCCGCACCATCGGAGCGATTCTGTTTCTGGCGGTAGGATGGCACGAGGCCCGCGTAGGAATCGAGCTGACACCGTCTTGGATGCGCTCTGCCGGAGATCGGCAGCGACAAATATCGCGCTCAGCGTGGGGCTTTCGCGAGAACGGCGGAACGCTCGACTCTGGCTATCGTACCTGGGTCAGCGCTCGTTGATTGCGCGCCACACCTTTTCGCTGGTCAGCGGCATATCGATGTGTCTGACACCGAACGTTGCGAGCGCGTCGATGACCGCATTGACCACGGCCGGGATCGCTCCATGAGTACCGGACTCACCGACGCCTTTCGCGCCGAGCTTGTTAAAGCGCGTCGGCAGCGATTGGTCGAACTCGGTGCCGATCGGAGGCATGTCGTTGGCGCGCGGCATGGCGTAGTCGAGAAAGGACCCGCTCAGGAGCTGGCCGGTTTCGGAATCGTAGACGACGTTTTCGAGTAAGGCCTGGCCGACACCCTGCGCCACGCCGCCGTGCATCTGTCCGTGGGCGATAAGCGGGTTGATGACGGTGCCGATGTCGTCCACCGCGGCGATCCGCGTCAGTCGCACGGCACCGGTGTGCGGGTCGACTTCAACCTCCGCCGCCTGGCACCCGTTCGGCCACGTCTGGCCTGTCGCCGTCGCAGTTGCCGACAGCGTAATCTCGCCGCCGGGCTCTTTGGCCGCGAGCGCAAAAAGCGAGACGCTGCGGTCGGTGCCGGCAATGCGATAGTAGCCGGCGTCGTATTCGATATCGCTGACTGCCGCCTCCAGCGCTCGCGCCGCGAGCTCGCGGCCGCGGGCAACGACCGCGACCGCGCCCGAGAGAACGGCATTGCCGCCGACCTGCAGTGAGCGCGAGCCGCCGCTGCCGCCACCCGAGCGAACGATGGCCGAATCGCCCTCGAATATGACGATCTGCGAAGGATCGATTTGCAGCGCGTCGGCGGCAACCTGCGCGAACGATGTCCGCAAACCCTGGCCCATCGACTGGGTACCGCATACGAAGCGCACGCTTTGATCGCCTTTGACGATGACATCGACTTCCTCGGTCAGCAAGCCGCTTCCGGTCGCCTCGATATAGTTCGCGATGGCATGTCCCAGAAGTATTCCTCGGCGCGCCGCGTCGGCTTTGCGCGCATCGAATCCGGCCCAGTCGATCGCTTTCATCGCTTTGCCGAGCAAGGCCTCGAAGGCGCCGGATTCATAGGTCGCGTTCGCTGAATTGGTGTACGGCATTTGCTGCGGTCGGATAAAGTTGCGGCGCTTGAGATCGATCGGATCGAGGCCCAGCTCGAGTGCGGTCTTGTGCACCAGGCGCTCGATCAGGAAGCCCATTTCAGGGCGGCCTGCGCCGCGGTAGGCATCGACCGGCGCGGTATTTGTAAACAGCATCCGCACCTCGTGATCGACGAGCGGAATGTCATAGCAGCCGTTCGACGCCCGCGCGCCCGACATCGCCGGTACCGCCGCACCGTAGAAGGAAAGATATGCGCCAACGTTGGCGAGTGAGCGAACTCGCATGGCGATAAACTTGTAATCCTGGTCGAGCGCGAGCTCTCCTTCCCAAACCTGATCTCGGCCATGCACGTCGCAAAGAAAGAGCTCGGTTCTGTCGGCGAGCCACTTCACCGGGCGGCCGGTACGTCGCGCTGCCCACGCGACGGCGACATTTTCGGGATAGCCGTAAGCGCGCGCGCCGAAGCCACCGCCAAGGTCATCGACCACCATCCGGACCTCGGTTTCGGCAATGCCGAGTGAGATGGCGGCGTCAGCTCGTGCACGGTGCACGCCTTGCACCGGGGCGTGAATCGTATAGAGGCCGCTGCCGGCATCGTATTCCCCCAGCGCGCCGCGGACTTCAAGCGGATGTGCGATGACGCGGTTGTTGATCAGGCGAATGCGCGTCCGGTGCGCAGCGCCGTGCATGGCCGCGTCGACCGCGCCGATATCGCCGTGACGGTAGTACGCGGCGATGTTGCCGTGCTCCGCTGTGAACGCCGGTGGCCAGACCTGAGGCGCATCGCTTGCGGCGGATTGGTCGACGGACACGACAGCGGGCAGCGGCTCGTAGTCGACCTCGACCAGATCGGCGCCGTCCTTGGCTGCATTGCGCGTCTCGGCAATGACCATCGCCACCGCGTCGCCCACGAAGCGCACGACATCGGTGGTCAATGGCAGCCGCGGCGGCGCGATAATCGGTGAACCGTCGGGGCGTTTGTGGAGAGGCATGAAGGGCATGCTGGAAAGATGGTCGGCGACCGCGTCGGCGCCGGTGAGGACGGCGATCACGCCGGGCGCAGCGCGGGCGGCTCCAGTGCCGATCGCGCGGATTCGCGCGTGGGGATGCGGGGACCGCACGAACCATGCGTGCGCCTGACCCGGTACCGAAAAATCGTCAGTGAAGCAACCTTGACCACGAAGCAGACGATCGTCTTCGAGGCGGCGTAGCGGTTGACCGATCCATTGCGTGCGGCGGATCTGCGGCGAAGTGTCCATGCGAGTTCGCGACGGGCAAAGAGCGAAGCATAGCGCAGCATGTGCGGTGTGCGAGGGACAGTGAGAACTTGCGAAGCTCGATCGTGGAATTTTTGACTCAGTACGCTAAACTGATAAGGGCATCTCGCTCCAAATCGGTCCGCCAGCCGATCATCCATTCCGACACTCTGCGTCCTCACTATGAAATACAAAGACTATTACAAGATTCTCGGCGTCGCGCACGACGCCAGCGCGGACGACATCAAGAAGGCATACCGCAAGCTGGCGCGGAAATATCATCCCGATGTGTCGAAGGAAAAGAACGCCGAGGAAAACTTCAAGGAAGTGTCCGAGGCCTACGAAACGCTGAGGGACCCCGAGAAGCGCGCCGCATTCGATCAGCTCGGCAGCCACGCGGCGGGTCAGGAATTTCGCCCGCCGCCCGACTGGAGCCAGCACTTCGCGTCCGGCAGCCCGTTCGAGACCATGGGTCAGAGCGCGTTCGATGACATTGATCTCGCGGATTTGCTGGCCGGTCTCACCGGACGCGCTCGCGGACGCAGCGGCGGACGCGCGGGGGGCAGGGAAGGGCCGATTCCCGGACCGGACTACGAAGCGATGGTGCGCATTACGCTCGAGCAGGCCTTTCACGGCACCGAGATCGAGCTCGACTTGAGCGTTCCGGAATACGATGAACGCGGCGTCGCGCATCGCGTTCCACATCGCATCAAGGTGCGCATTCCGAAAGGGGTGATCGACGGCCAGAAGCTGCGGGTGCCGGGCAAGGGCGGCAAGGGGATGCAGGGCGCACCGCCCGGCGACCTTTACCTCGACATTCAGGTCCAGCCCCACCCGCTGTTCCGCACCAGCGGACAGGACCTTTACGTCGATCTCCCCCTCGCGCCATGGGAAGCCGTGCTCGGCACCAGCGTGGAATTGCCCACGCTGGCGGGCGCAGTCTCGCTCAAGGTGCCCGCGGGCACGCGCGCCGGCCAACAGCTTCGGTTGGCTGGACGCGGGCTGTCGCGCCCGGGCGGAAAGTCAGGCGATCTGTTCGCGATCGTGTCCATCGTCGTGCCGACGGTCGTCAACGAGCGGGAGCGCTCGTTGTATCGCGAGCTCTCGGAATCGTCGAACTTCGATCCGCGGGCCCACTTCAAACTTGGAGCCGCAGCATGAACATCGACACTGCCGAAGCATTGAGTCTGGACGAAAATAGCGAGGTATCGTTTTCCCAGCTGCTGGTTCTCTCCGGGCTTTCCGACAACGATTTGCGCGAGCTGGTGGACCACGGCGCGCTTACGCCCATCGATCCCAACGCGAGCTCGTGGATGTTCACGTCGTATTGCGTGGTCGTGGCACGCAAGGCCAGTCGGCTGAGCAGGGACTTCGAGCTCGACGCGCACGCCGTCTCCATACTGCTCGGCTTCGTGGAGAAGATCGAGGCGCTGGAAAGCGAGCTGCATGCGCTGCGCGCCGGAGCGCTGGGGCATGGGGCCGCGGCCGCAAGCGGCACGGTCAGCCGTTGAATACGAACAGCGCGATCGTCAGCGCTATTCCGACGCCCCAGAGCAGGAAGCTGTTGTCCGACACGAAGTACGGATAGGCCATGAGCGCCATGCCAAGGATTGCCGGCTTGAACGCCGACATTTTCCGTGCGTAGACGAGAGCACCCAGGCCGATCGCGCCGAAAAGCAGCGACGCGAACAAAGCGCCGGGCGATGGAAAGCTCATGCGCCGGCGTGTGCCGGATATTGCCGCGGGGCGACGCCGCCGTCAGCGGCGTCGCCTGCGGACATGCGATTCCGACTCAGTGCGATCCAGGCGTGCTGCCGGCGGGTCAGCTGCCCTTGAGCTGGCCGCGAATCTCGCCGCCGGGATCTTTCGCGCTATGAACGTTGACGTACAGCTTGCCCGCCTTGTAAGCCGCATACTGCTCCTCGGTCAGCTTGGCATCCGGGGCGGCCGAGAACGCGTTGTCGCCGCTCTTGGTGAACGGAACGATTACCGGGCCATTGCTGCCGGCCGCACCCATGTGGATGTGCGAAGCGGTCGCGGTCATGTCTTTTGCCGTTACGGCCGCCTTCACGCTGCGATCGGCACCAACCGTGATGTCGGCGGTGCCGGTTGCCGAGGTCGTGGCCGGCGGTACTTCGTTGCTGCCGGTAAGGCTGACCGTTTCCGAGATCGCAGCCATCGACGAACAGGCGGCAATGACCGCCAGCCCGCTCGACAATATGGCCGTAGCGATACGTTTGTGGGTTTGAGGCAAGGTACGCATAGAAAGTCTCCGTTGTGGTTGGAATTCCGCGGTTCGTGCTCTCCATCATTTGGCCGCGGTGCTCGTAAGATACCACCATGGCGGCTGCGGGGAGGAACCGGCTGTGGCCGGATCGGATCTGCGCAAGACCGGACTCGGCGCGCTGCCCGA
Organism: Casimicrobiaceae bacterium; assembly: GCA_035601875.1. Taxonomy (GTDB): domain Bacteria; phylum Pseudomonadota; class Gammaproteobacteria; order Burkholderiales; family Casimicrobiaceae; genus PALSA-1003. Next base: position 11,256 of record DATNNK010000126.1, read on the forward strand.
GCTTCGACACGCCACCGCCGGGCAACTCACTTCGTCTTCGCTGAGCGCGCCTTGGCCGGCTTCTTCTTGGCTGGCGCGCGCGGCCGTGGGGCCTCGCGCGGGCCGAACTCGACATCGGTCTGATTGGTGACCTCGTCGACCTCGTCGGCCAATTCCGAGCCGGTAAGGCTCGTCGTCTCGCCGTCAGGGCCTACGACGTGGTCGGGAAAGATATCGTTGTTCTCTCGGATCACCGCGTCCCGGCCGGCGCCGAGGCGCTCACCCGTGCCCTGCGAGTCGCTGTCCGCATCGAGATTGTAATCGCCGATGTCGGGTCCTGCCGTCCGGTGGCTGCCGCCGCCCGGATCGGACAAGGTGCCGCTATCGAGCCCTAGCTCGCTATCCTCGACAACTCCCGGGCCGCCGCGTATGTCGCTTCCGCTGTCGGACGTATCGCTGGGACCCAACGCTCCCGTTCCGTGACCCTTGGTGGTAACGGGACCCTTTTCACCGGTACGCAAGAGGTTACTGGTGGCCATCATAGATCTCCACTGGTCGACAGGTGAATACGCTGTCTCCCGGATATGGACATTCATGCAGGGCCGTAAGTTCGGCCCTGGTTCGCCATCTAGTCCGGTGCCCGAAAGGCGCTTTCCAAGAGCGCCGGGTCGATATCCCCGGTCTTGGTTTCGCCGGCAGCGTAGCGGTACAGGGCGGCTGAATACAGGCCCGACAAGGTCGCCTGGGCGAGCGCGATCGTACACAGCGTGACCACCAGAATGACCAGCACCAGGACTGCGAATGCGGTTGAGTGGACGCTTAGTGCCGCGAGGAACAGCATCGCACCGCAGAATGCCACCACAGCCATGACGACACCGAACGCGAGCCCGATGCCGGCGGTGCCGATCAGGTCTTCGCCCCAGGATTTCTTGATCAGCTCGACGCTTCGCTGAATGGCCTCGATCGGTCCGACATCCTCGGCCGCCAGTACCGGAACGACCAGCGCGGTGGCGACGACCCAGACAAAACCGATCGTCCCGACGACGATTTTGCCGATAAATCCCACCCGCTCCGCGAGCAATCGCAAAACCGTCCCTATAGTGGCGGCAATGGCGGAGTACGCAACGATAATCGGAAACCGGGCCCACGCCCGGCGCAAGCCATCGCCTGTGGTCGCCACGCGACCGTCGAGCCGGTCCATGGCGACCTCCACCAGCGCGGTATTGAAAAAGGTAACGATCGTGAATTGAATCCAATAAAACATAAACAGGCCGACATAGGTCAGCGAGTCCAGCGTGCGCACGTAACCGTGCTCGGACATGGCGGTTAGCAGCGGATAGAGCGGCACGGCAAAGCTGCCCACAATCAGGAACATGGCCATCGACGACAGCAGCGGAAAGACGAGCAGGGTCTTATCCTCCCGCAGCAGTCCCATGCAGGCGATCGCCAGATCCCAGCTTCGTTCGAATCGGTCGAACATTGGCGCAGGTCCTCGAGTCGTGCGGCCGGCCCAGCGGCTCGCAAGCACTCCGCCATGCAGTCAACTTAAGGTCAACTGCAACGGCTTCGCAGGCGTTGATGAACGGTCTACCCGGGAGCTTTAGGCTCGCGATCGCATCCAGGGCGGATCCAGGACGAAAGGTCGCTATGTGGTGCTGGAAGGCGATTGTGGCGGTTTGTGCGCTCGTTGTCATGCTTCCGGCCAACGCGCAGGCTTCGGAGGCGGTCGCCAATCCCGGCATCGACGTTGC